>NZ_JBEXPH010000065.1:0-43073 GCF_040611955.1 Streptomyces sp. NPDC006510
CGTACCGCCTCCACGGCCGCACGACGGAAAAGCGACCTCGCGAACGATCATCGCGGACCCGCCCTCACCCCCGCAGTGAATTGGGCAGCAGAGTCACCTGCACCGTCAAAGCGGAAAGTGGGGTGCGCGCTACCTAATCCACTCCCCTGCGACCGAGGAGCAAGCAGCAGAGGCTGTGCTGGCACCCCCACCTCTGGGGCTCCCGATTCAGTTTGAGCAGCGATACGGAGGGGCGGGCCGACGCCGAACGTGCCTCGATCAAGGGAGTTCCGGGAAATCCACACTGCGCACTCGGGCCGAAGAGGAGCAGCGTCAGACACCACGCGTGTCCTCCGGGATCAAGTCTGCACAATTCACTCCACGTCCTTGCCCGACGTGAGCGCTGAGGAAGTAGATAGAGCACACGAAGCCAAAGGCCTCACCACAGCCGTTCCCGTACTCAACGGCGCCATCTAGGCGATGTCAGGCGGCACCCGTTTCTTCGTCGTCGGAACCCGCACGGCCCAACGTATACCGATCTTCGATGCATCATGCTTCCAGGAGTCTCCTCCAGGAAGGGTCTGACTAGCCGTCATCCCTCCCCCTCACACATTTTGCCGCACTCGCCTGTGGGATTTATCCACCTACCGCGGACCGCCAATCCCACAGAGGTTCTTTCCGAAAACGCGCTAGGACCTCTCCATATTCAACGAGCTCACCGTAGTTCGTATCCAGCAAGCCCGACACCCCCTGGAGAACTTCGACTAGGAGGTCGCGCACGCAAGACACCCCAGAGTATTCAAGCGCGACCGCCTGAAAAGCTTCCCCAATTACCCGATGAATCTCATCCAATTCATCCTTCTCGAACTCACTGAGAACGTCCTGTGACGTGTCTACGCCGAAGCTACATTCCCCTCGGTCGAGTCGATCAAAGAACTCACCCTTGCTATATGCACCGGCCCCTTGCAGACGGACAACGATACTCCGATGATCCTCTGGAGGACTGAGGAGAACGATAGTAGGTCGCATAGATCTCCTGCCATGACGGGAATTAGAAATGCGTTTTGAGCTACGGAGCCAAAACATCCAGCAGGAGATTCTTATCGCGGGTGACCATGATGCCTGCCTTCTCGAGACTCTTGATCACGCTTCCTCGCGCCTGCGGAAGGTAGACGATGACCGGATGGCCCGTCAGCCTTTGGGTTGCCAGGGCCTGTTTCAACGCCTTCTTTCCCGACCCCGACTTCACCTGGACCACTGCATTCCGGGTCACGATGTCAAAGTCCGTGAGCGGCTTGCCATCCGGCCCATAGACTTCGATGCCCTGAGCTCGGACGTGCCCGGGATAGCGGGCACAGATGTCGTTTATGAGTTCCGGAACCAGCGGGTCATCGCCCTTACCAACGGCGTGAGTAGAAGCGCCACCACAGTTGTGCACGAGTACCGGGGTGGCCTCCGCCAGCACATAGTACGTGTGCAGGTCGTCAACAGTGAGGTTGTAGACCCTTGTCGACTGGACCCGGTGCTTGGTGGCTGTGATCTGGACCCAGATGCCGGCGCTCGTCTGCAGCCATTGCCCGGCTTTGAGGTCCCCTGCCTCTATCCACTGGTGGAGTTCGGGGATCCAGAACGGGTGGCCTTCGGTGGCGGTGATGCTGCCAGCCTTCGTGTTCTGCGCTTGCCCGGTGTCGATGGTGAGGTCGACGAGTTGTTTCTCCCCGTTCCCCTCAATGAGCGCGGTGACGGCGCGGAGACCGGTTACGCCGGTTTCTGGATCGGTGGCGAGAACCTTGTCGCCGATCGTGATGTCCTTGATCGGCTTGCTTGTGCCGTCTGCCATGGCGACCGGGGTGTCGACGGTGAAGCTGTTGCCCGTCGGGCAACTCCCGAGGCGCATGGTGCCTCTGGCGGCCATGAAGGCGCTCAGGGCTTCGCCGGCCATGCCCATCATGCAGCCGGTCAGGGCGGCGTTGCCGACTTGGCCCCAGTTGACCTTGCGGCCGGAGAGTCGCTGGAATGCCCAGTCGATGCCGCCGTCCACGAGGCCGCCGACGGCGAGGCGGGGGTCGTCAATCGTTTCGGCGGACGCACCACGGCTACTTCCTGCCGAGTGAGGGCGACAGCGACATCGCCGCCGGACGCCGGGTTCGCGTGCCGCAGGCCGCTGATCCGGGAGATCTCTCCCGGATCAGCGGCCCTTTCGATGCTCCGGATCGCATTCACCGGACCGCACGCGGATGGCGTTGAGGTCTCTCCCGCGGGACCAGGGTTGGCGTCCCGCAGGAGCGTGGTGGTGATCCGTTGGCCGGCGACGCGGTCGGCCGTCCTGAGGAGTCGACGGAGGCCATGGGGCTCTGGTCGGCTTCCCCTGACGGTCGGGACCGTCACTCAGAAGCGGTCTGGCCCTGGTACCAGTCGTGGATCTGCTCGCCGGTGAGGAAAGTCGCCTCGGCGTGGCCGCGGATGTATTCCAGGGCCTGGTCCAGGTACCTCAGCCGGTGTGGCGCGGCCATGATGTAGGGGTGGACGACCAGTGCCATGACGCGCGCGGAGTCGTCGGCGCGGGCGTCGGCCAGGAGCTGGTCGAACTGGTCCACGGCACGACGCCGGTACTCCTCGGCGGAGTGGTGCTGAATGAGCATCATCGCCACGTCGTTGCACTCCTGTGTATAGGGCACATTGACAATGGGGGTGGTGCGGGTGCGCAGTTGAGTCGGCTGGTCGTCCAGCACCCAGTCGCAAACGTACTCGTAGCCCTCCTCGACCAGCAGGTCGGGGGTCTCCCAGGTCTCGGTGAGACCTGGGCCGAGCCAGCCGCGGGGCGGCTTGCCCACGACGGCGGTGATCGCGTCGCGGGTGCGCTGGATATCGAGCTGCTCGTCGGGCACCTTCTGCATGTTCTTCTGTGTGAAGCCGTGGCCCATGAACTCCCACCGGCGCTGGAGAGCGGCCTCGGTGATCTGCGGGTAGGCGGAGATCGCTGAGCCGTTGACAGCGAGGACCGCGGGGATCTCGTGCCGGTCGATCACCCGCAGCATCCGCCAGAATCCGACGCGGTTGCCGTACTCGTGCCAGGCCCAGTTCGGTACGTCCGGCGAGGGCACCCCGCCGGCCGGCGGGGAGAGTACGGTGCGCGGCATCGGCTCGGAGTCCGACCACTCCTCGATGTTGACGATGAGCCAGACGGCGACCCGCGCTCCGCCCGGAAGCTGCAGGGCCCGGCGTCCCTCGATGGGGTCGTAGTCGATCCGCTCACTGGGCCTTATGCGGGCGTTACTTGGCATCACGGTGGCTTCCGTTCTCGGTGATGGTGACGGACAGGGGTGCGAGGCCGCTGATCTCGACGTGGACGACGTCCCCCGGGGCGATCGCGGAGACGCCGGCGGGCGTGCCGGTGTAGATGAGGTCACCGGGGCGGAGCCGGTAGTCGGTGGAGAGGTGGGAGATGATTTCGGCGACGTTCCAGATCATCAGCGCGAGCGGGGTGCGCTGGCGGACCTCGCCGTTGACATCGAGCCGTAGTTCGGCTGCGGCGAGGTCTCCCACCGACGCGCGGGGGGTGATCGGGCCGCACGGCGCGGAGGCGTCGAAGGACTTGCCGGCCTCCCAGGAGATCTGCCGGTCCCGGCAGTCACTCTGGCGGTCGCGGCGGGTCAGGTCGATGCCGGCGGCGTAGCCGTACACCAGGTCCAGCGCCTGTGCCACCGGTACGTCCACGCCCTCGGCGCCGATCGCGACGACGAGTTCGCCCTCGAACTGGAAGTCGGAGGTGCGGGGCGGGTAGGGCACCTGGTCGTTGCCGGGCACAACCGCGTCGGTCGGTTTCTGGAAGAAGAACGGATCGTCCCGCTCGTCGCCCTCGCGCATCTCCCGGACGTGGTCCACGTAGTTGCGGCCGACGCAGTAGACGCGGCGTACGGGGAAGCGCTCGGCGATTCCGGTGACGGGCACCGACACGGTCGGCGGGGGGAACAACAGAGTCATGAGAGCTCCGATGGGGTTGTGGTGCTGAACAGGGCCGGGCGCAGCAGGAGGGCGAGCAGCGAGCCGGCCAGGAAGAAACCGGCGATCTGCAGGAGTCCGGCGCCGGTCCATCCGAAGGCGGACACGAACTGGCTGAAGACCCAGCCTGATACGCCGGCGGCGATGTAGACGCAGGTGATGAACATGCCCGAGCCGTGTCCCGCGATGGCGGGTCGGACGGACTTCACCAGCAGGCCGGCGAGGGCGACGTAGGTCCCGCCACTGGCGAACAGCCCGAACAGGAACGAGAACGCGGCATGCCAGGCCACGTCGTGCGGGCCCAGGAATAGGGCGGCCGCCGACGCGGCCGCCAGCGCGTTCATCGAGCCGATGCACACGCGCGGGTCGATCCGGTCGGTGAGCCAGCCGCCGAGGGGCGAGGCGAACGCGGCCAGTCCGGACAGCCCGATGGCGAGGCCGGCCTGGCCCGAGGTGAAGCCGAGTTCGTCGCGCAAGTAGGTGGCGTAGAGGCCGATGTAGGCGAAGTCGGCGAGCCCGAACAGCACGGTGATGATGGCGAGCAGTATGGGGTTCCAGCTCAGGAGGGACGGGGACCCGCCGACGGTGGGCTCCCGCGTCTGCGTACCGGTGGCCTCGGTGAACCGGCGCGGCACGAAGAGGGCCACCGCGAGGGTCACCAGCAGGCCCAGCCCGCCGAACGCGAACATCGGCGCGTGCCAGGTGCCGTAGTGCTCCAGGAGGGCGGTCGCCGCCCAGGGACCGATGACCGACCCGGTGGCGAATGCCATGTTCACCGCGCCGATCGCCAGTCCCCGGTGGCGTGGGAAGGCTCCGGCTGCGACGGTCAGGATCGCGGCCAGCTGCAGTGCTTCACCGACGCCGGAGGATATGCGCCACAGCAGCATGTCGGCGAAGCCTGCGCTGAAGACCGTCAGCACGGTCGCGACGGAGAAGATGCTGGTGCCGACGACGACGAGCATCTTGCGGCTGAAGCGGGCGAGCGCGATTCCGGCGGGGATGCCGACGATCCCCATTCCCAGGGCGAAGATCGTGGATTGCAGGCCGGACTGGTCGAGGCTGAATCCGTACTCGTGCCGGACCTCGGGGAGCAGGACGGGGAAGACCATCCGGTCCATCGCGTTCACCGAGTACGCCAGCAGGAGCAGGACGTACATGACGACGGCGGGGAAACCCACGACAGCCTGGGTCGCGGGCCGGATCGATGCCGCTCTGATGGTCATCCGCACACCGCCCGGATCGTGATCGATGGGAGAGCTGTGGCCGCGCGGGAGACGCTGCCACGGGGCGGCCTCATCTCCAGTCACCGGCGGCACGCGCCCGCTCAACGAGCACGTCACGGCGGTCATCGGCACCGGAGATCGCGGCTTGCGCCGAGGGCTGGGTGAGCCGGCCGCGGTCGAGCAGCACCCGGCCGTCGACGACGACCGTGACGATGTCGGTGGCCCGGCCCTGCCTGACCAGTGCCTCGGCAGGGTCGCCCGACGGCAGGAGGTTGGGGGTGCGGGCGTCGATCAGCAGCAGGTCGGCCCGCTTGCCGGGGGTGATCGACCCGGTCACGTCGCCGAGGCCGAGGTCGTGCGCGCCGTCGAGCGTCGCCATCTGCAGCAGCCGGCGCGGGGTGACCTCGGGCGATCCGGTTCGGGCGGCCTCGACGGCCTCCACAGCGCGCAGCGTCGTGAACACATCGGGTGCGGTCGGCATGGCCAGGGTGTCGGTCGACAACGACACCGGCACCCCGGCCTTGAACAGCTCGCTGAACAGGGGGAATCCCATGGTGCGCATCTCGGTGATCGGGCTGAGCGAGATGCGCGTGCCGGTGGCGGCCAGCGCGGCGATGTCGTCCGGAGAGGCGTGTACGGCGTGCACGATCTGCACGTCGGGTCCGAGCAGGTCCTCGTCGGCGAGCCGGGTGAGGCCGCAGGAACGACAGCCCTCCTCGCGCAGACAGCGGTCGCAGTGCATGGTGATCGGGAGGCCCAGCTCACGGGCGGCTCCCCATTCGCTGCGGCAGACCCCGTTGGGGGTGCGGTAGGGGCCGCGCAGCGCCACACCGAAGTCCAGCAGGCCGTCGAGCCGCTCGGCGGGCCAGCGCGCGGAGAAGCGCCGGAGGTCGTCGAGGTCCATCGGCTCATCCGCCGGGGTGGAGTCGCGCGGTCCGTACGAGAACCGGCCGCGGACACCGGCGTCGAGCTGGGCTTTGACGTTGACGTCGGCGTCCTCGGGCGAGCGGACGTTGTGGTCCCAGTTGTGCACGGTGGTGATGCCGGCGGTGACCGCCTCGGCAAGGGCGAACCGGGCGGCCCAGTAGAAGTCCTCAAGGTCGTGGTGCGGGCCGAGCGCGCGCTTGACGGAGAAGTAGTCGCGGCCGGGCGCGTCGCTCACGGAGCCGCGCAGCAGGCTGTTCCACAGGTGCCAGTGCGTGTCGACGAAGCCGGGCAGCGCGAGGAGTCCGCTTCCGTCGATCACCGTGGCGCCCGGTGGGGTGGCCGTGTCCGCATCGGTGGTGACTGAGGTGATCACGCCGTCGGTCACGGTCACTGTCGCGTGCTCAAGGTCGCCCAGGCGCGGGTCCATCGTGACCGCGGTGACACCGCTGAGGACCAGATCCCCGCGTTCGGGCAGGTCGGATTCGGGTTCAGGAAACATACAAGCTCACTTCCAGTGCTATGGCTACGCCCACACCCCACACGGCGACACCCCGGCGCAGTGCCGATGGTGATATTCGCCGCGCGGCCGACACGCCCAGTCGGCCGCCGACGAGTCCGGTGACGGCCAGGAGCAGGGCAGGGCCCCAGGCCACCGAGGTGAGAGCGACAAACGCGAGAGCGGACACCGACCCGACGATGAGCGAGAGCACGCTCTTTAGGGCGTTGAGCCGATGTGTTGTGTCGGTCAAGAAGACGCCGAGCATTGCCAGCATGACGATGCCGAGCCCGGCGACGAAGAATCCGCCATAGAAGGCCACAACGAACTGCGCGGACAGCAGTCCGATCCGGCTCGACCGGGCACCGTGCCGCGCCGCCAGGGCGGCGACCCGGGGTTGCGCGGCGAGCATCACGGCGGACGCGAGAACCAGCCACGGCACGACGGCGCGGAACACGTCGCCGCTCACCGCGAGCAGGGTGAGCGCCCCGCCGATCGCGCCGGGGATGCTGACCAGGGCGAATGTACGGACCTGCCGACCTTGGCCCGTCAGCTCGGCCCGGTAGCCGAGCGAGCCGCCGAGATAGCCCGGCAGGGCCGCGACGGAGTTGGTGACGTTCGCCGTGACCGGCGGGACGCCCATGGCCACCAGTACGGGGAAGGAGATCATCGAGCCCCCGCCTGCCACCGCGTTCACCGCGCCGGCCAGCAGGCCGACCACGGCCAAGAGCCCGAGCTCCCACAGATCGGTCGTCACGTCGCAACCACCTCCCTTCACGAGAAGGAAGGTATGCACTGCATGCAATGCATGTCAACGGTTGATGTGTCCAATTGGACATACCTTTTGCATGCAATGCACACCCTGTATACTCTTGGCCGTGGACCACATGGGATCGCTTTCCAATCCAGCGGCGAGCAGCGCCGACATCGTGTATCTGACGTTGCGCCGGCGCTTCGCGGAGGGGGAGCTCGCACCGGCCGAGCGACTCACCGAGGCCGCCTTGGCGCAGGAGCTCGGAGTGAGCCGCACGCCGGTGCGCGAGGCCCTGGGCCGCCTGCAGGCGGACGGTCTCGTCGTACCGATGGCGCGCGGGGTCGCGGTGGCGACGCTCAGCAGCGACGAGATCGAACAGCTCTACAATCTGCGCGCCGTGCTGGAGGGGCTGGCCGCGGCCCAGACCGCCCGCCTGCAAGCGGCCGGGCAGATCGCACCCGCGCACCTCCGGGACATCGAGAAGGCCGCGGAAGAGGTGGAGCGAGCGGTTGCCGAGGGTGACGCGAAGCAGTCGGCGCGGGCCAACCTGGCCTTCCACCGGGCATTCGGCCAAGCTCCCGGCAACGCGTTCCTGACGGACGCGCTGCACCGGGTGTGGGACCGTATCGCGATCTCCACGGTGTCGAACCTCTCCGACGGAGAGTGGGCGCGGGCCGCGCTCACCCAGCACCAGGAAATATGCCGGGCCATGATCGCCGGAGACGAGGACGCCGCCCGCCGGGCGGCCGAGGAGCACATCCTGTCGGCGATGCGCGTCTACAGCGAAGCCCTCGGCCGGGGATGACCGGCCGAGGGCCCAGCGCTGAACTGCGCCTCCCCCTCGCACAGTCAGGAGTGCCGCACGAGGGGGGACACGGCGGCGGTACGGCCGTGGGGGAATCTTCTGGACGGCCAGCCGCGCAACCGTCCCGGCTACGTGTCCGACGCCCGACGACGGAGCTGTCAGAACTCCTAACGAAATGATCTTCGAAGTGGTTGGATCGCTCCGGAATCGTTGATCCGGGGATGCGCGGTGGCTCGGCCGAAGCCGTGGGAAGGCGATGACGAGTTGTGGGCGGTGATCGAGCCGCTGTTGCCCAGGGCCGAGCATCGGGCCCGGCATCCAGGACGCAAGCGGCATCCGGACCGGCTGGTGTTCCAGGGCGTCCTGTTCGTGCTTCACACCGGGATCTCCTGGGAACACCTGCCACAGGAACTCGACTTCGGGCGGGCATGACCCGCTGGCGCCGCCTCGCCGAGTGGACCAGGGCCGGGGTGTGGCCCCGGCTCCACGAGGTTCTTCTCGCCGAGCTCCGCAGCGCGGCCGCCCCGGACTTCTCCCGGGCGGCCGTCGACGGCTCCCACATCCGGGCGTTAAAGGGGGCTCCAAGACCGGACGAAGCCCTGTTGACCGGGGCAGGAAGGGCAGTAAGCATCACCTGATCACCGCCGCCACCGGCATCCCGCTCGGCGCCCCCCCTGACCGGCGGCAACCGCCACGATGTCACCCAGCTGATCCCACTGCTTCAGGCGGAACCGCCGGTGTGGGGCAAACGCGGCGGCCCCGTCGCCGCCTGGAGTGGTGCTGGGCGACCGCGGCTACGACCACGACACGTACCGCCACGTGGTCCGGGATCTCGGCGTGAAGCCGCTGATCGCCCGCCGCGGCACCGAGCCCGGCTCGGGACTCGGTAACCAACGCTCGCTCATAGAGCGCGCGTTCGCTCACCTGCACTGGTCCCGTCGCCTGCGAATCCACTGGGAGATACGCGACAACATCCACGAAGCCTTCCTCACCCTCGGCTGCGCACTCATCTGCTGGCGGCGCCTGAAGCCATTGCGCCAGGAGTTCTTACAGGGGTGGCTGATGGTCGGCCCAGGGCTGAGTGGCTTCGAGTTGGTGGGCGAGAGCCAGGAGGGTGTGTTCGCTGCCGAGACCGCCGACGAACTGGACGCCCAGCGGGAGACCTGTTGGCGTGCGGTACAAGGGGACGGACATGGCCGGCCGGCCCGTGATGTTGGCGAGCTGAGCGAAGGGGACGGTCGCGAGGTTGGCAGTGACCTGGTCGGCCCAGAGCTTCGTCCTGGAGAAGGGGCCGAGAAGTCGAACTCGCAGCAGGAATTCACCCAACAGGCGGGTGACACGGGGGGTTTCCAGTTCCCCGATGCGTACAGGAGCCCGCGCCAGGGACGGCGTGAGCAGCATGTCGTAGCGCTCGTGGAATGCCGCCAGCGCACGGGTGTGGGAGTTCCATCGCTGGTGTGCGGCCGTGTACTCGGGGGCCTTCACCGCCCTTCCTGCAGCTGCGAGCAGGCGGCTGTCGAGTTCGATGTCTCCGGTATGGGCGACTGTGGTGCGTTGGATGTCCGCGATGGTGGCGGCGACTTCGACGGACCACATCAGCGAGAAGTCCTGTGCAAGCTGATGCCCGTCGATATCCAGCTCGACGGGCTCGACCTCATGGTCCAGTCCGGTGAGCAGGGCTACGGCATGCTCGACCGCCGTAACCGCCTCGTCGCCGACGGAAGTCCCGATCGGGGAGCTCGTCAGGAATCCGATGCGCAGTCGGCCTGGGTCTCGACCGACCAGATGTGCATAGGGCTCGGCGGGGAGGGCGGACAGGTAGGGACCGCCCCTGTCAGGGATGGCCGTGAGGACGTCGAGCATTGCCGCGGTGTCGCGCACTGACCGGGAGATCACGCCCTCGGTCGCCGCGCCGAGCAGGTACTCGGCATGGTGCGGGCCGCAGGAAACCAGGCCGCGGCCCGGCTTGAGCCCGAACAGGCCGCAGCACGCCGCCGGAATCCTGATGGACCCACCCCCGTCGCTGGCCCCGGCGACCGGAACGATCCCAGCAGCCACCGCCGCTGCGGCACCCCCGGAGGACCCTCCGGGGGTATGACCCAGATTCCACGGGTTGCGGGCCGGGCCGGACGCGGCGGACTCGGTAACCGGCTTGCTGCCGAATTCCGGCGTGTTGGTCTTCCCGAAGATCACCAGCCCGGCGTCGAGCCACCGCTGGACGACCGCACTGTGGGCCGGTGCGACATGCCCGCGCAGGGACCGTGAACCGCCGGCTGTGGGTAGTCCCGCGTAGTCCTGCATCAGATCCTTGATCAGGAAGGGCACACCGGCGAACGGTCCGGACAGTTCCGTCGCGGCCCGCTTCTGCGCGATTTCGTACATGGGATACACAATCGCGTTCACCTGGGGATTGACATGTTCTGCCCGGCCGATCGCCACCGCAAGCAGCTCTGCGGCGGACACGTCGCCACGGGCGACCAGCTCGGCCAGGCCAACCGCATCGAAGTTCCGGTACTCGCTGTATTCCATGCCACTCTCATTAACTAGAGGTCTTAGTTTTAAGGGTGAAGGAGGCTGCGGAGCCCGCCTTCAACATTGGAATCACCGCACTCATCCACGGCCTGGAGCAACGGCTGAAAGCCCACCTGCGCGCCACTGCCACAGAGTGAGAACGCATCGCTGCCGGAACGGACGGTGACGGCCATCCACTCCACTCACCCACTGACGCTCTATTCCGCAAGCGCCGAGGTGGAACCAATCTCTCAGTCGGGCAGTTTCCAGGTGTAGGTGTGTGGGCCGGGGCCGCAGGGATGGACCGTGTGGTCGGGGAGGTGCACCGTTGCGCGTGTTCCCGGTGGGACGGTGACGTTCAGTTCGCCGCCATCCCCGTTGTCGCGCCAGTCGCTGCCGACGATGCCGTAGGGGGTCTGAAGGGTTCCTTCGGCGGTTTTGATGCCGCCGCCGGTGACGGGGGCGATGCGGATGTGGCGGTAGCCGGGTTCGGCGGGGGTGATGCCGAGGAGTGTTTCGCGCAGCCAGCAGGCGATGCTGCCGTAGGCGTAGTGGTTGTGGGAGGCGGTCGCTTCTCCTGTGTCGGTGTAGCCCTCCCAGGTTTCCCAGATAGTGGTGGCGCCCAGTTCCACCTGGTGGAGCCAGGACGGTGGGGAGCTCTGCAGCAGGAGTTTGAAGGCGGTGTCGGCGTGCCCGGTGTCGGTGAGGACCTGGAGCAGCATGGGGGTGCTCAAGAAGCCGGTCGCCAGGTGGTTGCCGGCTTCTTCGATGAGGCTCACCAGCCGGGCGGCAGCGCGGGGGCGTTGCGCGGGGCGTAGCAGGTCGAAGGCGAGGGCGCGGACGTAGTCGTCCTGCCGGTCGGTGCCGATGGTGCCGTCGGGGTGGAGGAAGGCTGCTCGCCATGCCTCGCGGGCGTTCTGGGACAGCGCGTCGTAGTGGTGGGCGTCCCGGTCGCGCCCCAGTACGGTGGCTGTTTGGGCGAGAACGCGCGAGGAGTGGGCGAGGTAGGCGGTAGCTACGACGGCGCCGCGCAGGGTGCCTTCCAGAGCGTTGGCGGGAAAGTGTTCGCCCGGGCGCAGCCACTCGCCCCAGTGGAAGCCGCTGTCGAGAATGTACCGCTCCAGGGTCCCGGCGCGGCGGCGGGATACGCGGCGGGGCAGGCCGCGCCGGTTGCGGGCGATGCGGGCCATGTACTCGACCCAGGCGCGCATGCTGGGGTACTGCCGCTCCAGGACGGCGTGGTCGCCGTAGTAGCGGTAGAGGTTCCAGGGGATGAGGACGGCCGCGTCGCCCCAGCCGGTGGAGTTGGCCAGGGTACGGGCCAGCATCCAGGTGGCCCGTCCCGTGGAGGTGGTGGACGCCTCGGTGGGGACGAACGGGGGCACCCGGCCGTCGGGGAACTGCTCGAGGGCGAGGTTGCGCAGGTAGCGGGTCAGGAAGGTGTGGGCGTCGACCATGCCGGTGGCGGTGGGTGTGAATGCCTGGATGTCGCCGGTCCAGCCGGAGCGTTCACGGGTGGGGCAGTCGGTGGGGGTGTCGGTGAAGTTGGAGCGGGTGCTCCACAGCACGTTGTGCCACAGCCGGGTGAGCCGTTCGTCGGAGCAGGCGAACGTTCCGGCCTGTTCGAGTTGTGAGGACAGCACCACGGCTTCGATGTCGTCGGCGGTCAGGTCCTGGGTGAGGCCCTGGATCTCGACGTAGCGGAAGCCGTGGATGGTGAACCACGGCTGGTACCAGGTGTCGGTGCCGTCGAGGGTGATCTCGTCGCGCTGGTACCAGGGTTTGCTCTTGTCGGCGAGGATGTAGTCAGTGTCGAGTTCCCCGGCGGGTGTGAGGAGTTCGCTGTGGGTGAGCCGCACGCGGGTGCCGGCTGGTCCGGACAGGCGGAGGCGGACCACGCCGGCCATGTTCTGTCCGAAGTCGGCCAGTTGGCGGCCGCTGGGGGAGCGCCAGATGCGTGCTGCGGGCAGCCGGCCGATCTCGCCGACGCGTGCGGTTTCCTCGGCGATCAGCCGGCGGGGATGCGAAGGCAGCGTCTGCGCGGGGCTGAAGCGGTCCGGCGGCTGGGGGGCGGTGAGCCAGTCGCTGTCCGGGACGCTCAGGTCAGTGTGTTCGCCGTCCTTGGGATCACAGCGCGTGATGCGGCCCGTGCCCGCGCTCCAGCCTTCGTCCGTGGTGAAGCACACCGAAGTACCGTCGGCGAGGTCGAGTTCGACCTGCAAGAATCCGGCGAGCCGGGTGCCGTAGACGCTGCGGCGGGAGAGCACACCCAGTCGGCCGCGGTAGCGGCCGTCGCCGACGGCGATGGCGACGATGTTGGCGCCTTCACGGAAGTGCTCGGTGACGTCGTAGGCCTGGTATTCCACCACCTTGTCCAGTGGGGTGAAGCGTGGCACCAGGGCGGGTCCTGTGAGGTCGGTGCCGTTGACGAACAGCCGGTACCAGCCCAGCGCGCTCGCGTAGGCGCGTCCGCGCACGACAGCGGCCGGCAGCTGGAGCCGGCCGCGCAGGTATAGGGCCGCCACGTCGTCGGCGGTGACCGGTGGGCCGCTGATCCACGATGCCCGCCACCGCCCGTCGTCCAGGACACCGGTCTCGAAGTCGGCCGGCTCACTCCAGTCACTGGCGGCGCCGCCGATGTCGTGGAGCCTGGCACGCCAGACATAGCGTGTGCAGGAGGCCAAGGGCGGCCCCGCGTAACGTACGCCGGTCTGCTCGTAGCCCACGACGTGCCCGCTGTCCCACACCAGGGTGCCGTCGAAGTCGCCGTCCTCGGCCACTTGGATCGTGTAGCCGCCCTGTCCCGCAGGGGGTGTCGGGGCGGCCAGTTGCCAGGAGAAGGACGGCATCGGGTCGTCGATGCCCAGCGGGGCTCCGCGTCCGTTTGTACGCAGCCTGACGGCGTGCACGATCCTGGTGGTGGACGGGGCGGACGGGATCACGCGGTGTCTCCGATCAGTACGTGGTGGAGCTGGGGCCGGACGGCCCGGGTCTCGGGCAGGAACGTGAGCAGGGACCAGGTGTGCACCAGGCCCTCGCGGACGACGACGTTCACGGCGGCGCCCTCGGCCCGGGCACGTTCGGCGAGCCGTGCGGTGTCCGGGTAATGGCGCGTCAAGGATGCCTGTGTTGACGGTGATGGGCGGCAGAGCGGCCCGGACGGCGGGCTGGCCATGGGTATGCGGGATCGAGGTCCCCTGCGCGCAGCCGTCCGCAGGCGCGCAGGCCGGCCACGCCCAGCAGTGGGTCGTCCATCGCCGCGCTCGCGGGGCGTCGAGCGTGACGTCCAGCCAGGGCCAGATGAGCAACAGAGGGTCCAGTGGCGTCGCTCCCCGGTGGATCGGCTGCTGTACTGACGGCCGGCGCCAGGCCGCCGGCGGAGTCGCCGGTAACGATGATGGCGTCCGCCCCGTGCTCGGCGATCGCCTTGCCGAGCACCTCGGTGGTGGCCGGTGCCGCCGGTGCGGCGGCACCGGCCGGGGCCAATCGGTGGATCAACGATGACCGCAGCGGTGGTGCGGCGGACGAGATCAGCACACCAGTGACACGGCAGTGCGCTGCACTGGGCGACGTACGTACCGTCATGCAGGTAGATCACGACACGGTGCACGGCAGGACGCTGCGGCAGCCGCGTCACCCAGCGGCTCGGTGCCGCCTGAGCAGGGCCCGCCCCCCGCCGTGCGGCCCGTGCTGCCCTGCACGTGGCTGGGCGGGCCAGCAGGCCGGGTGCCCACAGGCGGCTGTAGCGGACCAGACGTGCGGCCCGGACCACGGCCCGGTGCCGCCGGCCCGTCTTCACGTTCCCGCTCATGTGATCACCTCAGTGGAAATGTCCACCGCACGCACATCGGGCGAGGGCGGTCGATGGTCGAGTTCACGCGCTTTGGACAGGCGCGGGATCCACAGCAGACCGATGAGGGAGGCACCGACGGCCAGGGCGAGGACGAGAGAGAACAGCAGGGTCGGGTGGTGCCGGACGAGGGCGGGGGTGGCGAAGGCGAACCCGGCGGCAACCACACGGTTGAACGCGAAGGTCGTTCCCTGGACCGTGGCGCGCAGCAGGGTCGGTACCAGTTCCTGCGACCAGACCTTGTACATCGTCTCTCCTGCCAGGCCCGTGCTGGCGGTCAGCAGGACGCCGGCCGCTGCGAGTGTCGCGGCGGTGGGGCCGAGGAAGACGGGCAGGGCCCATGCGGTGATCAGGAGCGCCGAGCCCACCGCGAACCACCGGCCGCGCGCAGGGGTGTCCACCACCCGCAGCAGGATCAGGCCCGTGCCGGCGCCGAGCGGGATGGCGAGCAGGGAGACGAGCGACCACGTGGCCGCGGAGTGGTCTGTCAGGTGGGTGAAGATGTAGGACCCGAACTGCCCCAGTGTGTTGGCGCCTACGCCCCACGCCGCGTAGTACAGGCCGGTCGCGGCCACTGCTGCGATCACGGGCTTTCGGAACGCGGGGCCCAGGCGCCCCCGTCCCGCGCTGTCCGCGGCTGTCTTGTCCGCCGTCGCCGCGGTCTGCCGAGCCCGGGCCCACTCCGCCGACTCACCCAGCGTCATGCGCAGCACCAGCACGACGAGAGCCACGACCAACAGGTGTGCGAAGAGAATGCGTGCGCCAAGTGCCCCCAGATCGGCAGTGATCGCGCCGAGCAGGGAGGCGATCACAATCCCGGTACCCCACAGCAGCTCCGAGAGCGCGACCATTTTCCCCTTCATCCCCTCCGGCGCTTCTTCGCCGATCATCGCCAACGAAGCCGGCAGGTCGGCGCCGATCGCCGCGCCGATGACCGTCGCCCCGATCCACACCATGGCCGGACCGGTCGCGGCGAGCAGAACAGTGGCACCGGCCGCGAAGAGCATCAGCGAGAGCGTGAAGACCTTCCGCCGCCCGTAGCGGTCGCCGCTCCGGCCACCCAGGACCGCTCCGGCGGCGACCATGAGCGTCTGCACCCCCAGGATGCCTCCGACCGTCCCGCCGCCGAGATGCATGGATTCCTCGAACAGCGTGCCGATGGCCAGGCCGGAGGAGATGAGCGCCCCGGCGTCCAGGTAGGAGGCCATACCGGCGAGCAGTGCGACCTTCCACGGGCCGTTGGCGCGTTTTCGCTCGGACATCGGCTCCCCAGTGCTGCTTGACTGCGCCTTCCTCCGCCTGCCGACGACCAGTACTGACAGGCGCCACTTACGCGGGTAAGTGAAGCGTGCCAGCACTGTAGACTGCGAAGATCAGGGAAGACAACCCACACGAACGGAGCCGTGCGTGACGTCACACCAAGGCCGCGGGGCAGTGCGCCGCGCCACCAGCGTCGACGTGGCGCGCGAAGCGGGCGTGTCTCGGGCCACGGTGAGTTACGTCCTCAATGACACCCCGCACCAGAAGATCCCCGAGGCCACCCGGGAACGCGTACGGGAGGCCGCCGCCCGGCTGCGCTACTCGCCCTCGGCCGCGGCCCGGGCCCTCAGTCGCGGCCACAGCGACATCGTCCTGGCCCTCCAGCCCGCCGAACTGCCCCCGCACGAACAGTTCGACGCACTCATCGAGCACTTCGCCGACGCACTGGCGGACACCGGGCTGACCCTGCTGACCTATCCGTGGGCTCGCGGCCGACGCTCACTGGACCACCTGTGGCGCTCCGTCACCCCGGCAGCAGTCATCGCCTTCCAGCTCGATGACGACGAGAGAACAGCGATGCGCGAAGCGGGCATCACCGTGATCATGGAACTCTTCGGCGTCGACGACCCCTTGACCCGGTGGGTCCAGAGCATTCAGGACGACATCGCCCGCACCCAGGTCGACGCGCTCGTCGCCGCAGGACACTGCCGTCTCGGCTACGCCGTCCCGGCCGCCCCCAGGCTCCAGCATGAGGCCGAGCTGCGCCTGCACCACACCCGCCGCGCCTGCGCCGCGCACGGACTGCCCGACCCAGTTGTCCACACCATCCCCCACGCGCCCGAGGCGGCCGCCGAGGCCATCGCCGACTGGCTCCGACAGGACCCGGCTGTGACAGCGGTGTGCGCCTACAACGACATCACCGCTCTCGCGCTCCTCGCCGGCCTTCGTCTGAGCGGGCTCGCCGCCCCGGACGACCTCGCTGTCATCGGCGTCTACGACATCGCAACCGCCGCACTCACCGACCCTCCGCTCAGTACGATCGCCATCGACTCGCAGGCGATGGCCCAGTACGCCGCCACCACCCTGCTGCACTGCCTTCGAGGCTCGCAGGAACCCGAACAACCCGGGCCCGGTGTCACCCGCCTCGTCACACGCCGCTCGGCTTGAAAACGTGTCCAGCTCAACCCGTGAGGGGGTTGGACGAGTCATACAGGCACCGCTCTCTGCAAGGAGTGTCGAGAAAAATCGCTGCGGCCCGTGTGTGATCACCCCGGATCGAGAACGAGGTCGCCGCCTCGCGGCCGCCGGCGACGCGGTCACCTGCACCCTCACCGACAAGGCACACGGCAGCTCACCGTCACCGCACCCGACACCTACCCCTCACCCGACGCACACCTGGCCTGGCCCCGACACCACGAAGTCCCCGGGCGACGGCAGCCACAGCAAGGGCGGACACGAGGGCAGCCACGGAGGTGGATACGGCGGCCGGGGACGGGGAACTCAGTCACACCAGCGCGGACGGCAACGGCCGGCTCGCGCTGACCGCACTGGGCTGTGTGCTCGTAGGCTCCGCCAGAACGTAACCGCCACGCTGCAGTGCACCCTCCCCCGCCGGCCCTCCGGGACCTGGACGAGGCATGTCACATGGGCCGCACCGCTCCGTCGGCAGTGGCGAGCACCTGCGCAACGCGTTCCCACTCCGCGACTTCGCCGGAGCCGCGTTCGTCGTCGGCCAGGTCCTCGCAGTCGCAGTCGATGTGCTGCCGCAGCCGGGCGTAGGTCATTCCGCCGTGGTGGCAGCCCGGGTGAGTGGGTGCTGTCGTCGCGGCGCGGCCACATGGCTTGACCGCGAGTTAGTTAGGGGCCATATTAATTTCATGAGCGACGAAGATGTGAACCCCGGCGCTGCGCCCACGCTTGATCAGGCACGGCGTCAGATCGCACGGTACGGGCTTGATGCCGACCCCCGGGCCGTGCTTGTGGCGGTGCGCCTGATGGCCGCCGGGGCACGACTGGACCGTGCGTCCGAAGTGCACTTTTCTCGTTTTGGACTGTCGACCGGGCGCTACCGCCTCCTGGTGGACCTCGAGGATGGCAACGGAGAGAAGTCGCCGTCGCGGCTCGCGAAGAGCCTTGATGTCTCGCGCGCCACGGTGACTGGCCTGGTGGACGGGCTTGAGCGTGAGGGCCTCGTGGTCCGCCGCGCGTCCACGGAGGATGGGCGGGGTGCGGTGGTCGTGCTTACGGCGCGCGGCGCCCAGCGATTGCGTGATATGGCCGCGGACCACTTCGCGCGCCTTCAGGCGCTGGTCGGCGGACTGACCGCTGACGAGTGCGTGCTGTTCCTGGACCTGCTCGAACGCATTACGCAAGGGATCGGTGCGCTGACCGCCGAGTAGCGTCCCGCATCACACGAGGAGCGGCCGCCTTGCCTATGCAGCAGCCCCTATCTACCCGAATAGTTAGGCCCCTAATGAATGAGGAGTGCGCGTGAGCCGTACTTGCAACGAGACCGCCAAGCGCGGAAGCCCTGTACGCCCGTTCACGCTCTGGAAGGAAGTCGCAGTCGCCTACCTGGCCCCCGCGCTCACAGCCGGGCTCGGCGGAGTCCTCAGCGGGCAGCCCGAACTGACGATGGCCGCCTTCACCTCCATCGGGGCCACATCGGCCGTCATGGCCTTCGTCGTCGGCGGGTGGCTGCACCACCGGGGCCGGCCGCGCCGATGGACGACGTCGGTGCCGCGTCCGGTGATCACGGTCGGACTCGGCACTGCCGCTGCCGCAATCGCGGGCGTGGCCGGGTGGTTCGCGTCCGGCTGGTTGCCGTCGCACACGCCGGTGCCTGATGACGGGTGGCTGGAGCGGCTGCGCATCGACCTGCCGTTGTCGGCCGCCCTGGCAACCACGATCGTCACCTGGCGATGGCACGGCATGGCGCCCCGACAGCAGAAGTGACCCGACCGATCCCCAGCCATCCCCCTGCACCCATCAACACGACGAAGGGCACATTGTGATCACCATCATGGGCGCGACCGGCGCCACCGGCGGCACGCTGCTCCGGCGCCTGATCGAACTGGACATCCCCTGCCGTGCCGTCAGCCGTACTCCGGACAAACTGTGCGCCGCCATGGGGGCGGAAACGCCGGTCGAGGTCGTCGGTGCGGACGCCGCGGATCCCCGCACGCTCCGCGCCGCGTTCGACGGCTCCACACAGCTGTTCCTCGCCATGGCCAACAGCCCGCGTCAAGTCGCGCTGGAGATCAACGCGATAGATGCCGCGGCCGCATGCGGGGTACGGCACGTCGTCAAGCTCTCTGCTCCAGCGGCCGAGCCGGACTCACCGGTCGCCGTCTCGCGCGGGCACTGGCAGGTTGAGGCACACCTTGCGGCAACCGGCATGGTGGCCACGCTGCTTCGGCCGTATGCGTTCATGCAGAAGCTGCTCCTGAACGCTCCGGCGGTCGCCCAGGGCGTGCTCATCGGGGCGATGCGCGACGTGCCCTGTAACTACATCGACGTCCGGGACGTGGCCGACGTCGCCGCGGAGACCCTCCTCCGGCCCGATATCGGTGGGGCCACGTACACACTGACCGGCCCCCAGGCATTCAGCCATCCGGAACTCGCTCATCTTCTCGCTGAGCTGATGGGTCGGCCCGTGCGTCACATCGACCTGCCGGCGGACGATTTCCACGGCCATCTCGTCCGGACCGCGCACATGCCGGACTGGCTCGCGAGCCATGTCGTGGAGATCCAGCAACTGGCCATCGCGCGTCCGGAGCGCCCGAACGACACCGTGGAGACCATCCTGGCCCGCCCAGCCCGGACACTCGACGCCTTCGTTCACGAGCATCTCGCCATGTTCGCGCCAGTCGCCTGACCGGCATTTACCGACGGCTGCGCGGGACAGCCCTGCAGTGTCCGACGCCTGTCGCGCGAATGCACCTGCCACAGGGCATCGGTCTCCCACGTGGGCACTGCCCGGAGGAACACCCGTCGTCCTACGGCGACGCGCTCGGCGGCGGCGACATCCCGCTCGTCCAACTCGCCGTAGAAGCAGAGCACGCCGACTATGAGCGCTGCTACGACAATGTCCCACCTGACCTGCGGCGACTACAACAGCGGCGTCCCGGAGACCGGCAGCGTCAAGAAACCCGCGGGTCATCAACTACGACCACGATCTCCGCGTTCCCGCCCCCGGCGCTCGCGAGGTGGACAACTACAGCGGCGATGACGACGCGGACTTCGGCAGCGGGAACATCGTGGAGTCGTTCGTCGCCGAGGTCATTGGCCCGGAAGGCGAAAGCAACGATGTCCCGGAGTTCCTGGAGCGGCTGCGGGCCGGACTGCCGGTCCTGCGCCCCCGGGGCAGGTGGTCCGGGGGCCAGGACGTGCGAGTGGGCCCGGCCGGGTGGTTGGCAAGCGCCGCGGCTCGGCCAAGCCACTTCTCCGGAGTTGGTTCACCTGACGTGACCTACAGCGTCGGGCACCAGGAGGACGACATCGGGGGTCGGGTGGGTAGCCGCTTGCCTGTACTGGCCCGGAACCTGCCGCCGTCCGCTGACCCCGTATCCACGGCGCCGACGGCTGTGGGGTCCCCACCGGGGGTGACCTGGTGTTCCACGTGCACTGGATGCGCAGCCCGGTGCGCTGGGTGTGTATTCGGCACATGAACAGATACAAGGTTCCGACGTCACCCCCATCGCGTCGGTGAGCTCGCTCGGCCGGATCCGCAGCTCCCTCGTCAGTGTGCACTCCGTGCAGACCGGCGTTTCATCCCCGCCGTTCGCCCGGTACGGGTATCCGCCGATCGCCAACCCCCGCATTGCGCAGGTGCGGCGCTCGGGCACGCTCTTGCGTCAGACCGAGCGCGGCCCGGTCGACGACGTGCCATCGGCGGCGTCCGCGCGAGGTGGGGCGGCGATGGGGAGGCTACCGCCGTCGCCGGCAGTGACCGGCAAGGGGGCTGCGGTCCTCACCGCGACTCCCGGAGCCGAGTTCAGGACGAGGGAAAGAGGGCGAGCCTCCAGCAGCTGCCCGAACTGTGTTTCCAGTGATCGTCGCGGTTCGCGGATGTTCGCAAGCGAGGGATCACGATCCGAGGGAGCCAGTTCCCGGGCCGTCAACGGTCTGCTCGTCAAGGGGCGTCGAAGGGGTCGTCGATCAGCCGCTGGGCCCTGGCCGGCAGCGGACGACCGACACCCGCTTCATTGCTCCCTGCGCGTGCCCGGCCTCCACAATACGACGATGGTGAGTGACAAATGTCAGCGAAACCGATGAGGAATCGGAGTGGTTCGCCGACAGAGCGGTCCTTAGCCTTCCGGTAGGGCAATCAAGTGCCTGCGCACCGCTCGTGAAGGAGATCGCCGTGCAGCGTCCAGCCTTGTCTTCACCGAGCAGCACCTTGAGGTTCGGTGGAACCACCGGAATCAGCAGGAGGCGGATGGTGGCCGCGGGTACCGCGTTCGTGGCGGGACTTGCTGTGACCGCCACCTTTGACGCTCCCGCCGTCGCATCGTCGCCCAGCCGGGTGCCAGGCGATGTCGAGCCGCCCGTGCGGCTCGTCCTGCCGCGACCGAGCGGTCCTCATGCGCTCGGCACCGTGGCGCTGCGTCTCAGCGATCGCAGCCGCCGGGATCCCTGGGTCGCTGCACGGCCGGTACGGGAGCTGATGGTTCAGCTCTGGTACCCCGCACGCACAGCAGCCGGTCTGCCCAGGGCGCCGTGGATGACGGAGCAGGCCGCCGCGGTCTTCCAGCAGACGGGGTATCTCCTCCCCGAGTACGTCACGCTTCCGGACACGCACGCCCGTATCGGCGCAGCGGCTGACAGGCGTGGGGGCCGGCGGCCTGTGATCCTCTACTCCCATGGACACGGGCAGCACCGCAGTTCCAGCACGGCGCTGGTAGAGGATCTTGTCAGCCACGGCTACGTCGTGGTCGCCATCGACCACACGTATGACGCCGGGCAGGTCGAGTTCCCCGGCGGCCAGGTCGAGAAGTACGCGATGCCACCTCTCACAGGGGACGACGACGACCCGACGATCCTCAAGGCTGTCAACGTACGGGTGGCCGACACCCGTTTCGTGCTGGAGGAGTTGTCGCGACTCGTACGGGGCCGCCGGGACCCGCTCCCGCACGGAGTCGGCGACATCCTCGACCTTTCCAGGACCGGCATGTTCGGCCACTCCCTGGGTGGTGCGACCGCGGCCTCGGCGATGGCGGCGGGGGTGCCGATCACGGCAGGCGCGAACCTCGACGGCAGTCTCTTCGGTCCTGTGGTGGCCAAGGGGCTGCGCAAGCCGTTCCTCCTGATGAGCGAGGATGCGGACAACAAGCCGAGCTGGCCGGAGATCTGGCCCCGACTGCGAGGATGGCGTCGCCATCTCCGGCTGACCGGTACCCGGCACTTCTCATACACGGACTACGAGACGTTCATGCCGCAGGCCGCCGCACGGCTTGGAGCGACCGACGAGCAACTGGCCGAGTTCATAGGGCCGCTCGACGGGAGGCGCGGGGTCGACGTCCAGCGGCACTTCCTGCTCGCCTACTTCGACCTTCACCTGCGCGGCCGTCGTGCCCCGATCCTCGAAGGGCCGTCACCCCGGTACCCGGAGGTGCAGTTCATCGGCGGTGTTGGGTGATCCGAAAGTAAATCCCCACCACACCACCACTCATAGCGGCTATATCCAGGCCGCCGGCCCGGTACCTGAAAGACACGTTGGGCCAGACCCGACCCCACACGCCACCCTCCACCGCTCAGCGTTACTTGCGGAGGATGCGGCGGAGTTCGTCCACGATCGCAGTGGCGCGGTGGTCGGGGCCCGCTTCCATGAGGTTGGTCAGGAACGCGAATCCGACCTGGTGTGTCGTGTCGGCAAAGGCGACCTGCCCGCCGGCGCCGTCGTGTCCGAAGGAGGCGGCCCCGACGAATTCGCGGGCGAGGGAGGGAAGCTGGAATCCCATGCCCCACCGCGCGAAGGGGGGTTGTCCGCCGAATATCGGGGTGCCTTCGGTCTGCGGTCGCGTGGCGTCGGCGACCGTGCCGGCGTCCAGCAGCCGCACTCCGTCGGTCTCCACCACGGTGGATGACCAGATCGAGGCCAGCGCCCGGGCCGATGCGATGCCGCCCGCTCCCGGCAGCTCCGCCGCTTGGATACGGGGGTCGTTGAAGCCGCCGGTGGCGTCGACGAGTTCCGGCGGGAACGCGTTTCCGAGGGTCATGGCCCGCTCGGTCCAGTCGATCTCGCCGGCAACGCGCGCCGCTGCCTGTTGAGCAACGAGCGCGGTGAGGCTCGTTCCGGCCCGTAGATGGGCGACCTGGTGCCGCGCCCCGCGGGGGAGGCCGATCCACGCGTCGGCCTGCAGCGGTGCGGCGATGAGCTCGTCGAAGTACTGGCCGACCGTTTTGCCGGTGATCCGGCGGATGACCTCACCGGCGAGCCAGCCGTGGGTGAGGGCGTGATACGCGTGCCCCTGGCCGGTGGTCCACAGTGGTTGCTGGGCTGCCAGGCGACCCGTGACGACGTCCCAGTCGATGACGTCCTCGACGTTCAGGAGATCGCGTGGCGCCGAGAGCCCGGACCGGTGGGCAAGAAGATCGGCGACCGTGATCTTTTCTTTCCCTTCGGCGGCGAACTCGGGCCAGTAGGTCGCGACGGGAGTCCGGTAGTCGAGGAGTCCGTCCTGCACGAGACGCGCCGCGAGGATGGAGACAAGGCCCTTGGTGCAGGAGAAGATGACGCTGGTGGTGTCCTTCGTCCAGGGCGAGCGGTCGCGCGGGTCGGCAATCCCGCCCCACAGGTCAACGACTGTCTCGCCGGCCACCCGGACACAAAGTGCCGCGCCCATGGCGTCATGGCCGGTGAAAGCGGTGGAGAAGGCTTCCGCGAGGGACGCGAAGCCTGGGGCGGTGCTGCCCTCGATGCGGGTGCTCATTCCGGGGTGCCTTTGCTCTGGAGGGCCAAGGGGACGATGCCGTGCCGCTCCGGTGACCAGCTCACGTGGATGGGGTCGGATATCGAGCCGGTGAATCCGCCGTCGATAGTGGAGTTGTCGAAGGCGAGCATCACGGTTCTACCGGTCCGGTCTTCGATGAGGCGCCCGCTGTAGAGGGATTCCTCGACGACCAACGTGGCGTCCTCCACCGGGTACGGGCCCAGGACCGCAGCGGCTGGAACGCTCCAGACACCTCCGGCCTGGCCGGCTTTGCGCCGTGCGGCGGACAGCCGTGGAGTGTCGCAGGACAACAGCAGTACGGACTCGCCCTCGACGGTCGCGATCTGGGGGACCTCCAAGTGGGCGAAGCCGGCGCCCACTCGGCTGAGCGGTGGCCGGACGGTCCATGCCTGAAGATCCGGTGATGTCGCGTGCCCGATCACGCCCCGGTCGTCGTCAGCACCGTGGTTGGCCCGGGCCGTGATGAGCATGTGCCAGCCGTCACCGGCCGGGTCCGGGAAGACCCAGGGATCGCGCCATGCCTCCTCCGGCCAGCTGGAGTCCCCCAGCCTCTCGTACCAGCGCCCGTCCGCCTCGATGAGCGGCCCGGGCTGTTTCGTCCAGGTGTGCAAGTCCGGGGAGGTGGCCACGCCGATGGTTTCGACGTTGCCCCCGGCGTCGAGGAAGCGGGCTCCGGTGTAGAACATCCGCCAGACGCCGTCGGGTCCGCGGAGCACGCTGCCCGTCCACGTGGCGGTCTCGTCGAAAGTGCCGGGTTGTCCGGGGCCGAAGACCGGTCCGTGGTCTTGCCAGTCGACCAGGTCGACGGAGGTGGCGTGCCCGATCCGGGCGTTGCGGTGGCGCAACTCCGGGTCGCCCAGGTTCTTGGGTGCGTGGAGGTAGAACAGGTGGAAGGTGTCGCCGTCATCGGCGAACCAGAAGTCCCACACCCAGGCGTGGTCGAGACGAAATGTCATGCAATGTCCTTGCGGCTGTCGTCGTGAGTAGGCCGGACCGATGAGGGTGACGGAGGAGGGGCGCTTCAGCCTTTGACCGCGCCTTGGAGAAGCGCCTTGATGAACTGGCGCTGGAAGATGACGTAGATCACGATCGTCGGCAGCATGATGATCAGCGCGCCCGCGAACAGCAGGGGGAGCTGGTTGAGGTACTGCCCCTGGAACGCTCCCAGGGCCCCGGCCATGGTGCGTTTGTCGGGATCGTCGACCAGAACCAGGGGGAGGAGGAACTGGTTCCAGGTCCACAGGAACAGCAGGATGGCCAGGGCGGAGAGGGCGGGCATGGCCAGTGGAATCTGGATGCGGCGGATCTCCTGGAAGGTGCTCGCCCCGTCGATGCGGGCCGCTTCGGAGAGTTCGGTGGGGACGCCGACGAAGTGCGCACGCATCCAGACGACACTGAAGGGCATGTAGAGCCCGATCAGCGGAAGGATGATCGCCCACTGGGTGTTGAGCAGTCCCATGGCGCTGATCTCGTAGTAGATCGGGATGATGATCGCTTCGAAGGGAATGGTCAGTCCCAGCAGGAGCAGGACGAACACGAAACTCCCGCCGGGAATGCGCAGGTTGCCCAGGGCGTAGCCGGCCAGCGTCGACAGGAGCAGGCTGAGCGGTACGACGCCGAGGATGATCAGGGTGCTGGAACCGAGGAGTTCCCAGACGTGCGCGGTCTGGAAGGCGACGACGAAGTTGCCCCACTGGGGATCGCTGGGCCAGGAGAACCCGTCAGGGATGCGATCCGCGGGCTGCAGGGCTCCGGAGAGCATCCCGGCGAGCGGCAGCAGAGTGAGGATCAGGACGAGGACGAGGACGACGCGTCCGATGATCGCTTCCGTCTTGTTGACGACCATCAGTCGCGTTCCCTTCCCAGCAGTTGAATGGGCAGCACTGCCAGGAGGACGAGTGCGAGGAGGATGATGCCGAAGGCGGAGGCCAGGCCGACTTCGCTCTGGGTGAAGGCGAGCCGGAAGATCGAGATGCCGGGGACGAGCGTGCTGGTTCCCGGACCGCCCTTGGTGGTGGTGTAGATGATGTCGAAGCTGCTCAGCGCGGCGATGACAGTGATGGTGACCAGCACCACGATCTCCTGCCGCAGCCCGGGAAGGGTGACGGTCACGAATTCTCGCCACCAGCCCGCCCCGTCGAGCCGTGCCGCCTCGTAGAGGGAGGCGTCGATCTTTCCGATGCCGGTGAGCAGCAGGATGGTGCACAGGCCGGTCAGCACCCAGGAGCCGATGAGGCCGACGGCGGGCAGAGCGGTCCCGAAGCCCGCCAGCCAGGACCGCGAGAGGAGGCCCAGGCCGACGGAGTCGAGAATGGTGTTGATCGTGCCGGTCTGCGCGTACATCCACGACCAGGCAATACCGGCGGCCACCAGCGGGATGATCTGCGGAAGGAACAGCACCGTGCGGGCGACCGTGGCGAAGGGACCTGGCCGCATCGTACGGATCAGGGTCGCCAGGGCCAGGCCGCTGGCGACCGGGATCACCGTGAAGAAGACGATGAGGACCAGTGCGTTGACGATCGAGATCAACAGCTCCGGATCGGTGAAGACCCGGACGTAGTTGTCGACGCCGACCCAGGTCGACGCGCCGATGCCGTTCCAGCGGTAGAACGAGTACTGCACGGCCGTGATCAACGGGTAGACCACGAAGGCGCAGAAGAACGCCAGTGCCGGCAGGACAAAGAGCCAGCCGATGACGAGCCGGGGACGGGCCGCCCTTCGTGCGGAGGGCCGGCCGGCCCGATCGGAAGGCCTTCCGACGCCCGCAGCCTGAGCGCCCGCGTCGGGTTGCCGCAGTGCCGCGGTCGGCTTCGGGTCCTCGTGCATACGGACATCGTTGACCATCAGCCCGTCAGCTCCTTGGCGTAGTACTCCTGGATCGCCGCCACGAAAGCCTTGGGTTCCATGCGCCGGGTCAGCAGCTTCTGCTCGTCCGGCTGGAAAGCGCCCGCGTAGATGCCCGCCGTGGTGTTGGCCATGAAGTCGACGAACCCGTCATCGGATCCGACCTTCGCCGACGCCGCGAGGGCCTGCGCGATCAGCGAACCGTCCTTCACCTTGGGCAGCTCCTGCGAGGGATCTCCACCCGGGGAGGCGCCCGTGACGTCAACCACGATCTGACGGGCCTTGGGGTCGGTGTGGATCCAGTCCAGGAAGAACGCCGCCGCGTCGGCATGCTTCGCTTTGGCCGGGATGGCGAAGGAGTTCGCGGCGCCCATCGCCACGTGCGCACCACCGGCGGTAGCCGGAGGCGCCAGGACGAACCGGGCCGCGCCTTCCCCCATCGCCTTGTCGGTCTTCGCGGCGTCCCAGTTTCCGTCGAACATCAACAGACCCTTGCCCGCCTGGAAGTTGGACACCATCGTCGTGTAGTTGATCGCGTTCACGTCGGAGGGGAAGTACCCCGCGTCGGCCCACTTCTTGAAGGTCGTGGCGCCCTTGAGGCTGGCCTCGGTATCGAAGGTGGCACCGGGCTTGTTGAACATCCAGTTCACCAGGTCCGCCTTGTCCCCGTACTGGTTGATCAGCGACTGGAGCGCGAACGTGCCCACGCCGTCCTGCATTCCGATCTGCACGGGAAGGATCTTGGCCGCCTTGGCCTTGGCCATCCACCGCTCCAGCTCCGCGATGGTCGATGGCGCACCGGAGAGCCCCAGCTGCTTGGCGTACTTCTGGTTCACGTAGATGCCCGTGACGCTGTAGCCCAGGCCCATCTGGTACAGGGAGCCCTCGCCCCTGACTCCCTTGGCGCTCATCCGGGACGCGGCCAGCTGGCCGGCGGAGAATTTGTCCCACCCGTAGCCCTTGAAATACGGGTCGAGGTTGGTCAGGAGCCCGTCCTTGACGGTGTCCCCCATGGTGGGAAGCCGGATGAGGTCGGGCGCGTCGGCGCTGGCCAGGAGGCGTGGCGAGTTGGCGGTGAGGTTGGCAAAGCTGTCCCGGACGACCTTGAAGGTGACGTTCGGGTGCTGCTTTGTGAATTCGTCGGCCAGGTTGTCGGTGACGGGGAAGCCCGCTTCGTCCTGGATCTTGATCGTGATCTTGTCGGACGGGAGCTTCAGGCTCACCTTGCCCGATGCGGTCGGGCTCGCTTCCTGGGATCCCGGCGCACACCCGGCAAGGACAAGCCCGCTCACGGCGACCGCGGCCGTGACGGCCGGCCTCCAGCTCATGAGTGATGCGGCTCTGCGTCCCTCACCGGGGCGGTTCGACTTGTGTGCCATGTACAAGACTCCGTTGTCTGAGCGTGCTCCGTGGAAGATGCCCCTGCGCACCACAAGCGGGTGCCGCCACTGTCGGGGGGTCAACACCCCCGACAAACGGGCTAAACTGTCTGCTAAAAGCATTTAGCGCTGCTCATATTGGGATGCCGGATGCCCCCTGTCAAGGAGTCAGGGGTCAGGACGTTGTGATTGTCTTGGGACCGGCACGCACGCCGTCCCGTCGCGCCGCACGAGAGGAAGTCATGCCGCCCAAGCGCGTCACGCTCGCCGATGTCGCCCGCCGTGCCGGGTTGTCCCCGACCGCCGCGTCGATGATCCTCAACGGCAGGCCCGACTCACGGCTCTCCGCCGACGCGCACGCCCGGGTCCACGAGGCGGCCGCCGAACTCGGATACCGGCCGAACGTCGCGGCGCGCAGCCTGCGAACCGACAAGAGCCTCACCATCGGGTTCATCTCCGACGTTGTCGCCACCACCCGCTTCGCGAGCGGCCTGATCCGAGGAGCACTGGACGCCGCGCAGCAGGCGGGGCATGTCATGCTCGTGCTGGAGACCGGTGGCGACCCAGCACGTGAGTCGGAGGCGATTGGCGCTGTACTTGACCGTCAGGTGGACGGAATCATCTTCGCCGTCATGCGCGCCCGGGAACTGTTCGTGCCCGAGATCCCATCGACCACGCGCGTCGTCATGCTCAACGCCACGAACAAGAAGCACCCCGTTTCCGTGCTTCCCGACGAACTCGCCGGAGGTGCCTCAGCAGTCAGACTTCTCGCTGCCGCCGGCCACCGTGAAGGAATTGCCCTCATCGGGCACAACGCGGAAGCCGAGAAGGGACTCTTCCGGTCCACCACCGTCGAGCAGCGGATTTCCGGCATCCGCGCGGAGATGGCCAGACAAGGTCTGCAGTTCGCCACCGAGGAGTCGTGCTGGGACTGGGAGCCGCACCACGGCTACGACGTCACCCACGCCCTCCTCGAACGCCGGAGCGACATCCGAGCCCTGCTGTGCATGAACGACCGCCTCGCGTTCGGCGCGTACCAGGCCCTGGCCGATCACGGTCTGACCGTCCCGAAAGACATCTCCGTGGTCTCGTTCGACAACGACGAACTCGCCTCCTACCTCCGGCCCGGCCTCACGACCGTCGGACTGCCGCACGAGGCCATGGGCCGTGCCTCCGTCGAAATCATCCTCTCCCCCGGCGCACCGTCCGGCAGCCGCCTGATTCCCATGCCGGTGATCGAGCGGACATCGGTCCGGACCCATCCGCTCGATCATGCGACTGCCTGAGAGCCAGCTCGTTCGAGCGCCGGCTGCAAGTCTCTCCCGGTGGCTCCTTGGTCATCGACTGCTACGGATCAGGTGCGGCGGAGCAGTGAACCCGGTCGCTGCCGAAGTGCGGGGCGGTGGCGGCCGGTCAGCCGCCCCGCAGGCGGGTGCTGGTACAGCGCACGGTCTGGGAGGCGCTGCGCCACCGGCCTGCAGCCGTGCGGTGATGGGCGAGTTTCTGCCTTGATCTATCGCCGTGGCCGGTCTGTGGTGCATGGTGTGAGAGCGGCACCGAACCCCCAGGTGAGGGCCTCTTGCGGGCCTGCGCCGTTCTCCCCCGGGAGGCGCGGGCTCGCCCGCGCCTCCCGGCTTCGGGGGGTTCGCGACGGTCCGTTCGCGGACCGAAGGGTGCGCCGGCAGCCACGCCGCAGCTACCGTGATCGTCGCCCTGCACCATGACACCGTGGGCCTCTGCGAAGAACCCGCGGGGCAGGGTGCCGTCGTCGCCCTCGGCGAACGACGTCTCGCTCCGAGACGATCGGGCGATCAGTGACGCTGACGGGCCCGCCGCCAGGCGGCGCTCTCCACGAAGAAGTTGTCGAAGCGCTCTTGCGAGTCCAGGAGTTCCTGTGGATCGGCCGTGCCCTTGCGGACACGGTCCAGCAGCCGGAAGTAGTCGAAGCGCTCGACGCCGGGGGTGATGACGATCAGTACGTCGGCGCCCGCATCGGGTTCGGCGGCGAAGGCGTGCGGCAGTCCGGGTGGCACGAGGAGGAAGTCTCCCTCGTCCGCAGTGATCACGCTGTCCCCGGCCAGCGCCTGGAGCCGGCCGCCGAGCACGAAGAAGAGCTCGGCGGATCCGGTGTGGTGGTGAGGTGAAGCTCCATCGGTGCCCGCAGTGAGGGAGCCTCATCGGGTGTGCCCCTTCGGCGCCGTTGTCTCTGGAACAAGCAGCCGGAAGGTGCAACCTTCACCCGTTCCGGTGTCGAGTTCGAGTCGCCCGCCGTGTGCTTCGGCGATGGTGGAGGCGATCGCCAGTCCGAGACCGGAGCCCGGCTGGGCCTCCACGGCACCGGTGTGGCATGCGCGGTAGAAGCGTTCGAAGACCTGGTGCGCGTCGTCCGCGGCGAGTCCGGGCCCGTCGTCAGCGACTTCGATGACACTCGCCGGGATGCCGGGCGTCATTGGCCCGGCGGCGCTGGTGCGCCCGGCGCGATCGGTCCCACCGGCCCGGGGGCCGGTACGCACGGTGCCCACCCGTACTTCGATGCGGGTATCGGACGGCGTGTGGGTACAGGCGTTGGCAAGGAGATTTCCGATGACCTGGGCAAGCTGGTGCGGGTCACCGAGTGCCTCGACGACATCCAGTTCACCCGGGGTGGTGTCCTCGTCGGCGAGGGGGACCAGTCTGATGTCTCGGTCCGGATGGCGTAGCGCGGTCGCGGTGACGCCGTCGGCGGCCAGGGAGAGCAGGTCGACGAGTTCCCTCCGTATCGCTGGGGTGTCGCCGATCTGCGCGAGCATGAGGAGGTCGTCGACGAGGCGACTCATGCGGTCGGCGTTCCGCGCGATCAGCTCGTGGGCTTCGTTCCTCTGGAGCGGCGCCATGGCCGGTTGCTGCAGGAGCAGCTCGGAAAAGCCCTGGATGGAGGTGAGAGGGGTACGCAGTTCGTGTCCGGCATCGGCCATGAAGCGGCGCAGTCGTCTTTCGAAGGCGTCTTTGCGGTGCAGGGCGGCGCGGAGCTGGTCGAGCATGGTGTTGAAGGCGATCCCGAGGCGTCCGACCTCGGTGTCCGGGCTGGTCTCCGTGACGCTCAGTGCGAGTTCGCCGTGGGTGATGCGCCGGGCCGTGTCCTCGACCCGGTTCAGGGGCCGCAGGCCGAGTCGTACGGCGACGCTGCCGAGGACCATGACAGCGGCGGCGACGACCGTCCCGATGGCCAGGCTGAACCACAGAAGCTTGGATGTCGCGCCCTCCACGGTGTCCAGAGGCAGGGCCACGACGGCCCGCATGCCGTCTGACCCGGAGTCGGCCACGACCCGCCAACTACCATCGCCGGTCTCGGCGGGCACGGTGGTGGGACGACCGTTCCACAGTTTCAGTGCGGCTGCGGTATGCGGAAGGCGTGGTTCACCGTCACTGCGGCCGAGTGATTCGGACAGGAGGCGGCCGTTCGCGCCGTAGAAGAAGACGCGGTAGTCCGAGGGCAGGACGTCGTCCGTACGCGCCCGATGGTCAAGTCCGTTGCCGTCGGCGACATCGCGGTAGACGGGTGAGGGCGGGCGGAAGTCGGTGAGTCGCTCATCGATCTGGTCGGTGAGCCAGGAGCGCATGACGGTCAGGCCGGCGGCCTGGCAGACCAGGACTGCCGAGGTGGCCAGCACGGTGGCGATGAGCACGAGCCGGGTGCGCAGTGAGCGGGGTCGAAGCCGCCTCGAGATCCTCATCACCGCAGGTCCCCGCGGGGCATCCGCAGGCTGTATCCGACCCCGCGTGTGGTGTGGATGAGGGCCGGTTCGGTTCGGTCGATCTTGCGACGCAGGTTCTTCACGTAGGTGTCGACGATGCGTGTGTCACCGGCGAAGCCGTAGTTCCACACCTGCTGAAGGATCTCCCGCTTCTGCAGCACCCGCTCGGGGTGGGACATCAGGCACACCAGCAGCCGGAACTCCGTCGGGGACAACTGCACGGGCTGCCCGGCGCGCCGTACCTCGTGCGCTTCCTGGTCGAGAGTGAGGTCGGCATAGCGCAGTGCGGGCTGTCTGGCGGGGCTGGTCGGTGGGGCGCTGCTGCGGCGGAGGATGGCGCGGACGCGCAGCAGGACTTCCTGAACGTGGAAGGGTTTGGTGACGTAGTCGTCCCCGCCCGAGCTCAGTCCGATGATGCGGTCCTCGACCTCGGTACGGGCGGTGAGGAAAAGCACCGGCGTGTAGAAGCCCTGGGCGCGCAGCTCGCGGGTCACCGCGAAGCCGTCGGTATCGGGAAGCATCACGTCCAGCACGATCAGGTCCGGGCGGCAGCGGCCCGCCTCGAACATGGCGGCGTTCCCGGTGTCGGCCGAGGCGACGGAGTATCCGGCCGCGTGCAGGGCCGAGGTGAGCAGGGTGCGGATGTCCGGATCGTCCTCGACGACGAGGACGGTGTACCGGGCGGAAGGGGTGGCCATCACAGGCTCGGATCACCTCGGGTAGAACGGGAACGAAGGGCGCCGACCGGGGCGGCGCGCGATGATGCTGGCGGGTGCAACTACGGAGGAAGACCGCATAAAGGTCTGGTGAGGAGCGTCGGCGCCCCGGACCCGGACGGGGCCGGCTCCGGGGCGCCGGTGGTCAGCCGGTCACTTCCTTGTTCTTGGCGAGCGCTTGCGTGCGCTCGGTGATCGTCTTGCGCAGCGTTTTTACGGTGGAGTCGAGCGCCTTGGATCCGGCGCCGGCCTCCCGGGCCTGCCCGGCGATGTTCTCCAGCTCCTTGAGCGCGGCACCGGAGCCGAAGAACTTCTCGTACAGCTCCTTGTACGCCTCCTTGTACACGCTGTCGAAGGCGTCGAGCTCAAGGAACCGGTCTTTCAGAGCGTGGCCCATAAGACCGTCCTTGCCGACCGGGCTCTCCCCCTTCTTGTCCTGGCCCTCGCCGCCCGGCATGCCCTGGGGGAACCCTTCGGGCATGTTCTCCGGCATCCCTTCGGGCATCCGGCCATCCTGGCCGCGCTGAACGCCTCCGCCGGGCAGACCGCCCATGCTCGCCCTGTCGTCCGGGCCGGCCTTCGCGTCTCCGTTGAAGGTGAGGTTGTAGTCCCAGCCGAGTACGGAGAACTTCTTGGTGTCCAGGTCGTACCAGAGCAGGTAGTTCTTGCCCGGTCCGGCCATGTCGTCGAAGTTCATCAACAGGTTCTGCGCGGCGACGTACTTGGAGAGGGACTCGACGTCCACGTACTTGTCGAGGTCTTCGGCGAACTCCTTGTCCGACGCCTTGTCCGCCCACTTGATGAGCTTCATCACCGGTTCGAGGTCCTGGCTGCCCACCTTGTTCAGCTGCCGGAAGGACGTTTCATAATCAGACGGGTCGTCACCGCGGTAGGCGAAACTGCCGCCGGCACGCGCCTTGTAGAGCACTCCGTTGCCGTCGATGGCCTGTGCGTACTCGGTGTCGGGGTTCTCGACCATCAGACGGGTCGCGACCGGGCGGTTGTTCACTTTCACCTTCGAAAGGCTGTACTGCTCGGCGGGCTCACCGCTCTCGTCCATCAGCGACAGCGACAGCGCCTCGTTCACCGGCACCTGGGCGTTGCTGCCGGGGCGCAGCGAGATCTCCCGTTCACCCTGGTAGGCGCGGCCTTCGACGTACTCGTCGATCGTGATGAGCCAGGGCAATTCCTCCGGTTTGTCGGCGGACAGGTTGTACTGCGTGATCCCGCCCATCGCGCCCATGCCGCCGCCGTCGGCTTTGTTTTCGCCAGGACCGCGGCCATTTGCCTGGCCGCGGTCCTGGCCCCCGACGCCGCCGCCTTGCGGAGGCTGCTGCGGGGCGCCCTGCTCGGCACCGCCTGGTGCCCGGCCGCCACCGGGCATGCCCTGGCCGTTGCCGCGCAGGGACATCAGAGTGGAATTCCCCTTCAGGCGGATCCCGACGTCCTTGAGGTAGACCCCGTCGATGGTGAGGTCGGCCTTGATGGAATCCTTGGTGCCCTCGTCACGGAACTCCTTCATCATCTTGTCGAAGTCGGTCTGGTCGTACTCCAGCGCGATGGAGTGCGTCACCGACGTGTCGTACAGATCCACCGCGCCCTTGACGTCCTGGGTGATCACGTCGGCTTCCACACGGGAGGCGGAGGTGACGTACGGCGAGATACGGGCGTCGCCGAACGCGTACACCATCACCGCGAGCCCCGCGCACAGCGCCCCGGCAGGCTTCCAGTGGTGCCGCAGCCGCACGGGGACACGGTCCCGCAGACGCCGCCGCTTGCGGGCCGTCGGGTCGCCGGACATCACAGATCCGTCGTGTCGTAACCGGTCAGGACGGTGACCCGCTGGCCGGAGGTGCGTTCCTGCAGGGCGGTGACCAGGTCTCCCGGTTCGGTGCCCTTCTTTATGCGCACCGTGTAGAACACCTCATTCAGTGCCCCGCCACGGATCGTCTCAGTGCTCACCAGCTCGAACTCGCTGGTGTACTTGATCAGGACGTCACGGATCCCCGGTGTGTAGTCCTCGCCGGCCGGGACCTGGACCTTGACGACCTGGCGCTGGACGTTGAGGGCGAACCAGTTGAACTTGTGCATCATGAGGATGACAACGCAGATCACGATGGCGCCCACCGCGGCCAGCGTGTAGAAGCGGGCACCGCACGCCATGCCGATCGCCATGGCCAGGAAGATGAAGCCGACGTCCCGTGTTTCCTTGACCGCGTTGCGGAACCGGACCACGGACAACGCGCCGACCAGGGAGAACGCTCGAGCCAGGTTGGATCCGACCACGAGCATGATCAGTGCGACGATCATGCCGACGATGATCAGTGTCTGGACGTAGGACTGGCTGTAGGACACGTTGCGGTGCGTGTACCGGTAGGTGTAACCGATCACCGTGCTCAGGATGAACGACAGCGCCATGGCCACGACGACATCCGTGACGCTGAACGTTCCGCTGAGTTCCTGCAGATCGAAGTTCACTGTGCTCCTGCTTTCACGGGCGCATTGTGCGCCGCGAGCTGCCCGGGCGGCAGCTGGGTGGTGGGGGTGGTGGTGGGCGGCGGGTAGTCCGCCTCGTTGACGTGGAAGGCGGACCTGGGGGCCATGCCGAATGCCTCGATGGACTGCACGTACTTGGAGATCCGCACGAGGCTGAGATTCCGGCGGGCGGCGAGATCGGTGATCCAGTACGGGGTGCGCTCGTTGACCTTGATCTCCATCACCGACATGTGCGGCGGGATGGTGAACCGGTTCTCCGGGGTGGGGATGCCAAAGTGGAAGTCCCGGTCACGGCCGCGGATCCGCCGGTCGAACGTCACCCGCAGGCCGGTGTCCGCGTCCCGGCCGACCAGCGCCTCACGCTGGTAGCCGGTGATCGCGGTCGGCTGCAGATTCAGCCGTACGACCAGTTCGAGCACCTCCTGGATGAAGGGGCTCTCCTTCGGCGAGTGCTCCACCATCTGCCGCTCGTCGCACAGCCTCCGGGCCGTGCCGTAGGGAAGGGTGATGCGCCGCTTCTGTGTGACCCGGTTGACGCGCTGCTTGATCTCCACGCACACCGGTGACTCGTCGGTGACGCCGTCGAAGTTGCCGTAGTGGCGGATGCGCAGTTTGCGCCGGAACTTCAGGCCCTCGATCTTCTCCCAGTAGAAACGCAGCTGCGGAGTGTCGTAGTACAGGCTCCACACTCCGTAGCCGCCCACGGGGCTGTTGAGGTCCTGGTCCATCCGCTCGGCGAGCTCGTCCCGGATCTCGGCGGCCTGCTCGACCGGGACGAGATACTTCAGCTCGAACCGGTTGAACGCGTGCAGCCTGCTGGCCACATGTAGCGGTTGCTCGCCCTCCTGAGCCGAATCCCCTTGGACCGGTTGGACCGGGGCCTTCCGCGATGCGGCCACCTCGGGTCGCGACACCATGCGCCTCCTTCGTCGTACGAGCCGGACCGGCCGGCATCGATACGCAACCAACGGCGCATGAGTAACGCATGAGAATGCCGGGTTAATTGAAGGAGGATGTGAAGTGACCACGAAATGAACACTGACGACACCGACGTCTTGTCGACCGGTCCTCAGGGGAGCATCATCGCGGCCCTGCGCGACCACGCGAACCCACGCTCGCGGTCTCCCTCGCCCAAGCGGCGCGCGAAGGGCTGCTTCCGTCTACGCCGGCACTGCTGATGTCCGTGGCCGCTGTCGCGACCGGAGCGCCTGCTGTCGTCCACGCAGGACCGGTTCTGGGGCGCGGTATTCCTCAAGCCGGTCATCGACGGCAGTCACGGGCTCCATCTCCAGATGGATGTCATCGATGCCTGAGGCATTTATGGCCGAGAGTACCCACCGACAAGACGCTGGGACATGTAGCCGAGACGGAAGGCTATTCTGCGGCTCATTCGATCTTTTTAGGGTTGAGGACATCAAGCAGGACGCCAAGCCGGACATCAACCGGTCGAACCAGGGAGAGTTAGCGTGCGCGCAGTGTTCCAGAAGTCTTTCGGCGGCCCCGAGGTCCTCGAGGTCGTGGAGACCGAGCGGCCGAAGCCGCTGCCCGGCGAGGTTCTTGTCAAGGTCCACGCCAGTGCGGTCAACCCTGTGGACGTGTTCGTCAGGTCTGGTGCCTTCCCACTGCTCGGTGAGCCGCCGTTCGGCGTGGGCTGGGACATTTCCGGGGTGGTCGAGGAGGCCGGCCCCGGCGCCAGGTTCGAGGTGGGCGACGAGGTATACGGGATGCCGTTCTTCCCCCGCGCCGCCACCGGGTACGCCGAGTACGTCGCCGCACCGTCCCGCCAGGTGGCTCGCAAGCCCGCCTCGCTCGACCATGTGCACGCCGCCGCCATCCCCCTCGCGGCGCTCACGGCCTGGCAGGGCCTGGTGCAGGCGGCAGGTGTCAAGGAGGGCGACCGGGTACTGATCCACCGGGCAGCCGGTGGTGTCGGTCACTTCGCGGTGCAGATCGCGAAGGCACACGGCGCCCATGTGATCGCCATGGCCAGTCCGGCCCGGCACGATTTCGTCCGCGGCCTCGGCGCCAACGAGGTCATCGACTACCGGACCACCGACTTCACCGAGGCCGTCAAGGACGCCGACGTGGTTTTCGACTCCACGGCCCAGGGCGATCTCTCGCTCGGTGTGCTGCGCCCCGGCGGCGTACTCATCAGCATCGTGGAACACGCCGACCCGGAGCTCGCCGTACGCGTCGAGGCGGCCGGGCGACGCTTCGCCGGCATCTCGGTCGAGCCGGACTACGCCGCGCTCGAAGCGATCGCCGACCTGGTCGATGCGGGCCTGATCCGCCCGCACGTCGAGGAAACGTTCCCGCTGGAGGAGGCCGGTAAGGCACATGAGCTGGTCGCCTCGGGACACGTACAAGGCAAGATTGTCCTGACGGTCTGACCGCGACGGGCCGAACCAGGGAGAGCGAGGCGGGATGGATATCCTCACCGAGGCGCTGGCCTCGATGCGCACCGGGCACCCGGCATCCGTACGGACCAACGGCCGCGCCCCCTGGGGCGTGCGGCTGCCACCGGTCGCAGGCGCCGGGTTCCATGTGGTGCTGTACGGGACCTGCTGGCTGGTCCCCCTCAATGACACACCACCGCATCTGAAGCCGATCCCGCTGAGCCCCGGTGATGTGATCTTCCTGCGCGGCGGGCGGGGCCATATCCTCGCCGATCATCCCTCCACCCCGGCCGTGGAAGCCACGGCGGAGCAGTTCCGACGGGGATCGCCGATCGGCTCGCTCACGCTCGGTGGCAAGGGCCCCGAGACCAGCCTCCTGTGCGGCGACTACCACCTGGACCAGAGCCGCCCGCACCCCCTGGTACGCCACCTGCCCGAGGTGATCCATCTGCCGACGCGGCACGGCCGCCATCCGGAGTTGAGCGCCGCCGTCCAACTCCTCGGCTCCGAGCTGGAAAACCCACGCATCGGCTCGGACGGCATCGTGCCCAGCCTGATCGACTCGCTGCTCCTCTACATCCTGCGGGCCTGGCTGGACGATCAGCCCCCGGCCGCCGCCCGGGGGTGGGCTGCGGCCCTGGGCGACTCGGCGGTGGCGCCTGCCTTGTCGGCCATTCACGACGACCCCTCGGTCCAGTGGACGGTCGAATCGCTGGCCCAGCGGGCAGGGCTGTCCCGCGCCGCCTTCGCCCGGCGGTTCGCCTCGCTGGTGGGCGAACCGCCGATGGCCTATCTGACCCGCTGGCGCATGACGACCGCCGCCCGTCTGCTGCGCGAGTCCAACGCCCCACTGACGACGGTCGCCGCCCGCACCGGATACGGCTCGGAGTTCTCCTTCGCCAAAGCATTCAAGCGGGAGTACGGTCTGGCCCCGGGCGGCTACCGGCGCCAGACCAGGGCTGCCTAGGGTCTGTCCGGCGGATCAGGGCCGGACAGACCCTAGGTGACTGGTGTTAAGTGAGGCTTCCTGGGCGTGGGGGTTCGCTGTGGGGGGCGTCAGATCGTTGTCGTCCGCCGGTGGATTGGGTGTTCGGCGGGTACTCGGTCCGCGTGCTGGGACCGTCCGGGAGTGCTGTGCGGCGGTGGCGGGCCGTTTGTGTCTCCGTGAGCCTCCTCGGAGTGGTCAACCGGCGGCGACCACCCAGTTTCCACTGGCTGTGGACATGATTCCGAGCACGCCGAGCCGGGCGATGTTGGCGGCGGCGGCCAGCAGGGAGAAGTCGGCGCCGACTTTGGCCCGGCCGCGTACTCGAGCGCGGCGTCCACCGTGCCGTCGCCGCATCAGGTGGGCAATCTTGCGTTCGACCTTGGGCCGGGTGGCCCGGTAGGCGGCCAGCCAGGCGGGGTCGGCACTGCGTGCCCGGTCCTGGGCCGTCATCGGCGGCACCGACCTGCGGCCGTCCTCGGCGAACAGATCCGCGAGCATCTCATCGGGGAACAACGCCCGGCACTCGCGGTGCAGCACCGCGTAGATCGAGTTCGGCGCCAGCCGACCCTCGCAGAAACCCGCCGTGGAGGAGAGCAGCCCCGGCTGCATCGGAGTCCGGCCCACTGCCATCGCTCAACCTCTCCCCACACCCAGCAACCAACGACCGTCAGCCTGGCACAGGTCGAAGACCCCACGCGAGCCCCAACACATCCAGGATCCGCTGGACCTCGGCGTCGGCGGTCGGCACTTGGTCTGCTTCAGCCGTGTCGGCCGGACGGTGACCTGGCGCTCGGCGATCCCCGCGAGGAAGCCACCGTGGTCACCGAACGAGGTCGCCCGACGATGGATCAGCTGAGCACCCATGCCGACACCGCGACGGGCGAGGAACTCGTAGAACATGTAGACGCTGTTCAACGCACGGCTCACCGTCGACGCCTCCAGCGCCGGGCCACTGTCCGTGTCCGCCGAGCGCAGACGGCCGGGCTGGACCGGGCGGCGCAGCCAGCCGGCGAACTGGTCCACGTGCTCAGGAGACGCAGGAAGCCCAACCACGCCTTCAGGTCGAAGGCGCGGGCCCGCAGGGTGTTCGGCGAGTGCTCCCGGTCGGTGCACAGTGCGAGGTAGTCGTCCACCATCTCGACGACCCTCCCGTCGCCGTCCACGACCGTGTACGTCTCGCGACGCGCTCCCGTCCCCACGACCCGACGCACGTACATCCCGATCTCCCCACCCGCTGGCTACTCGGGTGGGGTGACGACTGTCACGGACAACGGTCACGACCAACTGTCAGCCACGAGGATGCGCGACTTCGCCGATCCCTCGTGGCGAACGTCCCTGACACTTCTGGCCTTCGTACAGATAAAGGCGGCCCGGTATGGGGTGTTTGATGGGGTGTCGTCCCGTACGGAGTTCGGCATGGAGGACTAGATCGGCGCCCTGGGCCTGGTCCTGAATGCGCTCGTGCAGTTCGCACTCCACAGTTCCATCAACGAGCGGTGACGAGAAGTGCGACGCCGAGACGCTGAACTCCACCCGGGAGTGTCCAGATAAGAACCTGCTCGGCCGGTACTCCTTCCAGCTCCCCGACCTGCCCGGCGGAATGCGCCCCCTGCGCGATCCGGACACCGCCGAGGAGTGAGTCCCGCGCCGCTCTCGCCGGGCAGTCGGTGAACGGAACCGACCCGGTGACGGGCTGACGCCAAGGGAAGGGGCACGCGCCCGAGGCCTGTCGGCTCAGGTGTTGAGCGCGTGCCCGGTCGTCGAGTCCACGTGGTCCGGGATCTCGTCGTGGCGATCACCCACGGTCGGTGTCCCGGCAGGCTCGAACATAAGGATTGCGGCGCCGGACGGAGCGTACGGCTTGTGCTCCGTGCCTCGGCGGACGGTGAAGACCGCCCCCTGTGGGAGCAGGACCGTGCGCTCCCCATCGGGCTCGCGCAAGGAGATGTGCAGCTCTCCGTCGAGTACCAGGAAGAACTCGTCGGTGTCGTCGTGGACGTGCCAGATGTGTTCGCCCTCGACCTTGGCGATGCGGACGTCGTAGTCGTTGACGCGCGTGACGATACGAGGGCTCCACAGGGCATCGAAGGAGGCCAGAGCCTTGCTGAGGGGGATGGGTTCGTTACTCATGGGCTCATCCTGAGCCGTTTCGCATGGCCGCCGTGAGTGCTAGGAATTGCACATGTCGAAAGAATCCTCGCACGCAGTTCACACGGCGGACGTACACCGGGTCGTCGTGATCGTGGACGAGAACTCGAACCCCTTCGAGCTCGGCTGCGCGACCGAGGTCTTCGGTCTACGCAGACCGGAGATCGGCCGTGATCTCTATGACTTCAGGCTCTGCTCCCCCGAGCCCCGCACCCTGATGCGAGACGGATTCTTCACGCTCACGGGAGTCGCCGATCTGGAAGCGGCCGACGCGGCGGACACCTTGATCGTCCCCAACCGCCCGGACATCGAGGTGCCCCGCCGCCCCGCCGTGCTCGATGCCGTCCGACGGGCGCACGCACGCGGTGCGCGCCTGGTCGGCTTCTGCAGCGGCGCCTTCACACTGGCCGAGGCCGGAGTCCTCGACGGGCGCCGGGCCACAGCGCACTGGCAGTGGGCGGATTCCTTCCGGGCCCGCTTCCCCTCTGTCCGGCTCGAATCAGACGTGCTTTTCGTGGATGACGGTGACATCCTCACCGCTGCGGGGAGCGCGGCCGCGCTCGATCTTGGGCTGCATGTGGTCCGCCGCGACTACGGCGCGGAGGTCGCCAACTCTGTGAGCCGGCGACTGGTCTTCGCGGCGCACCGGGACGGTGGGCAGCGGCAGTTTGTGGAGCGCCCCATGCCCGACCTGCCGGACGAGTCCCTGGCGCCTGTCCTGGCCTGGGCCCAGGAACGGTTGGACTCACCGCTCACAGTGTCTGACCTTGCGGCGCGCGCGGCGGTCAGTCCGGCGACGCTGCACCGCCGCTTCCAGGCGCAACTGGGCACGACGCCGCTGGTCTGGCTCACGGGGGAACGACTTGCCCTGGCGTGCCGGTTGATCGAGCAAGGTGAGTCCCGCTTCGAGATGGTCGCGCGGCGCAGCGGGCTTGGCACCGCTGCCAATCTGCGCACGCTGATGCGCCGCGAGACCGGCATCACTCCGTCGGCATACAAGCGCCGGTTCGGGCCGGAGGTGAATTGACGGCGGGCATCCCCTTCCGGCCAACCAGGACGAAGTCCTACTCACTGTCATCTACCTGCGGCAGGTCTGCCCGCAGAAGGTGCTGGGCGACCTGCTCGGGATGAACCCGGTCACCATCGGCCTCGGCATCAAGGCCACCCGGAAACTGCTGGACGAACGGAAAATCAGCATCACGCCCACCGTCGTGCGCTACTTCACCCGCGCCGAGGATCTCCGCGCCTGTGTCACCGGCAGCGGCCCGGCCGAGCACGCTCCCGCGACACCGACCCGCCAAGCGCTGACGGACCCGACGCTGACCGGCATGTCCCGCGAGGCACTGCATGCCCTGCGCGAAGAGCTGATCGTGCCCTACTGCCGCCGCGATCGAAGAGCGCCAGCACCGCCAGCGCGGCGGCAACCGGCGTCCGGGCACCCGCGGCGGCGTGTTCCGGCAGAAGATCACCGACGGCGACCGGATCCTCGCTGACCTGCCTCACCTGCACGCCTTCACTCGCGGCCTGGAACGCGACCACGACGCCGTCGTCAACGGACTCACCCTCCCCTTCCACAACGGCGGAACCGAAGGCGTCAACACGAAGACGAAACTGATGTCGAGTAGCCGGGGGCATCACAGCCCCCGGCCCTCACAGAACCGTACGTAACGATCTCTCGTTATACGGCTCTTGCTGCCCTGATCACCAGACGACGGGGACTGTTGGTGCCCAAGCCCAGTGGGCGAAGAACCGAGGCCGCTGAGTGACGGTCCTGTTCCACGCTTCCTGCGCCTTCTTTCGTCCCCGCAGTCGTTTGTATTTCTTGCGGATCCAGCGCATCAGGTAGGAATTGATGCGCCCCAGGAGGGGATAAAGCGCCGACCGGTAGAAGGCGCCGTAGTACTGCATCCAACCTCGCACGACTGGATTGATCAGCCGGGCAAGGTCCGCTTCGGAGACCTCAGTGTGCAGGTGCAGTCTCCAGGACCGCACCCGCATACTGATCTTGTTCAGGGCGTCGTTGCTGACCGCTGGATTGAAGCCGGTGAACATCTTCCCAGTCTTCAGTCGCACCTGACGGGCCCGGAATGTGAATCCCAAGAACGTGAACTCGGTGTGCTCGTAGGAGCCGCGCCGGTTGCTGTCCTTGCAGTACACGATCCTGGTTTTGTCCGGGTGCAGTTCCAGTCCGACCTCACGCATCCGCCTCTGGAGAGACGCGAGCACATGATGCGCCCGGCCCTCGCTGACGCAGTGGACCACCGCGTCGTCCACATAGCACTCGAAGGCGACACCGGGGAACTCCCGGGTCATCCACGCATCGAACGCGTAGCGCAGAAACAGATTTGCAAGTACGGGCGCGACCGCGGAACCCTGCGGGGCAATGCCGCTTAGTTAAGTGATTCGGTGCTCGATCGTCCACATATGCACAGCGACACGCCAGGGGTCTTTGTGGATAGTCAACTGATCTGGCTGCTGCACTTTCGTCTTGCCGCGGAACCCGTTATGTTCCTCACCCATGGGTGGGGAGTGGGATGACTCGGGACCGGTTTCCGGTGTGCGCTTGACCGACCGGGTGGGTGTCGGGGTTCTGACACGCCTGGTTCATCG
>NZ_JBEXPH010000066.1:0-42909 GCF_040611955.1 Streptomyces sp. NPDC006510
GCGGGAGCCGGCAAGGCCGGAGCCGTCGCGAAGGTACTCTCCGTCGCCGGCAAGGCCGGCAAGGTCATCGACCCCATGACCTACATCGCCAAGGGTGCAGGCGCCGGCCTGTCGAAGATCGGCGACATCACCAAGGGCCTCAAGGGCATCACCAACATCGAGATCCCCAAACTCCCCGACGGTTCGGTGCAGTTGCCCGACGGTCGCATCCTGGAGCCCAACGGCAATCTGGTCGCGCCGAACGGCGTGGTCGAAACGACTCCGATCCCGCACGACACGGTCCCACACACCTCGGGCCTGCCGTCGTCCTGGCAGATTCAGCAGCCGGTGTCGACGGGAGTTCACGCGGGAAGCGGCTTCCCCGACATGGCGCCGCACACCCCCGGTGGCGGCTTCGACAACGTGCCGCACGGTCCGGGCGGCCAGGTACCGGGCGGACCCGGCCACATACCGAACGGATCGTTCGGCCCCGCTCCGGCAGCCTTCGACCCGGTGAGCCACGCACCCGGCCACGTCCCGGGCGGCGTCGGCGGTCACGTTCCCACCGACCACTTCCCCACCGGCGCGGGACACGACATCCCGGGCCACCCGGCCCCGGGTCACGACCTGCCGCCCACGGGACCCCACGGTCCCGGCCACGACGCACCCGGCAGCAACCCGCACACCCCGGACACGCCACACGCCCCGGGCCATGACGGACCGGGCACACACGGGCACGACGGTTCGCACGGCGGCGGCCACGACAACGCGCACGGCGGGCACGCGGACGACGCGTCCACGCACGCCGACGACGCGGCGCACACCGGTGACCACGGCAGCCACGTCGACCCGCACGGCTCCGCCGACGACCTCACGCACGGCGCCGACGACGCGACGACGGCCGGCCACCACGGTGCGGACGGCCCCGGCGCAGGTGGAACGGCGGACGACTTCAAGTACACGCCCCACGTGTCGGAAGCCGATTTCGACGCGCTCTCCACCGCCGAGAAGCACCGGGTCGCCGCCGCCGAACTCACCGACGGCACCGTTCCGTTCGCGGACGACTTCGATGCGGTCCAGTACGGCCGGGACTACTGGAACGACTACGTGGAAGATCTGGACCCGTCCGCGCAGCAGGCGCTTCGGGACTACACGGGCGACTCGTTCCCCTCGTACAAGGACATGAACGGCTACCTGAGGAACGACCCCTACTACGGTCCCAGGCCCGAGGTGCTGCACGACATCAGCGAGATGGACCGGGTGATGTCGACCCGCCCCGTGCCGGAGGACGTCATGGTGGTGCGCGGCACGGGCATCGGGCACCTCGACCTCGACTCGCCACTCGAAATGATGGGTGGCACCTTTGGTGACGAGGGCTATCTGTCCACATCGCTCGGCAACCACCCGGTGCCCAGCTTCGCGGGGAAGGACGCCATCCTCCACCTGCGGGTCCCGAAGGGGACGCCCGCGCTGTGGCTGGAGAAGGTCAGCCATTACGGCGTGACCGAGCGTGAGATCCTTCTCGGGCGCGGCTCGGAGTACCGGGTGACCCGAGTCTTCGTGGACGAGGCCGGACAGGCCCAGGTGTACGGCGAAGTCCTGCCGAAGTGACAGAGGAAGAGTGCATGACCAGCGAGAACCGACCCAATCCGCGCTTCGAGGAAGACATGCAGCTCAAGCGGGTCGCCGGGCCGCCCCGCTACAACCGTGTCGCGCAGGGACCCGTGCAGTACGTGCGGGTCGCCGACAGCGACGGCGTGGTGATCGGCTACGTATGGGCCAACGACGAGGGTGACGCCGCGGGCTGGGTGACGCCGCAGGGACTGGGGGCCGCCGCGATCAACGCCGGAGCCGCATGGCTCAGGAAGCTGCGGGACGCGAAGTCCCGGGGCATCGCTCCCACCGCCCTGCTCGCCGAGCTGGTCCGGGACACGAGTGACATCAAGGGCAGCGGTGTCGTGCCCGGCTCGCTGGCCGAGGCTCCGTCGCTCGCCCGGTTCAAGGAAATGGTCAGCGGGGGCTGAGTCCTGCACCGACGCCCACGACGAGAGCGGACCATGACCTACGAACCCGACGCACCGCGCTACCGCGCCGAGACCGACAAGCCGGTCCACCACCTCACCGTCGCCGACGCACGCGGCGAGGCGATGGGCTACCTGTGGGCCAACGACGAGGACGACGCCGCCGGTTGGTGTCTGCGGCCCGCCGGTGACCGGGCCGGGTTCGACAAAGGGATCGAGTGGTCCGCAGAGCTCAGAACCGCCAAGGCGCGCGGGCTGGTACCCACAGCCGCGCTCGCCGAGCTGGTCCGCGGCTCGGACCCGAGGTGCGTCAGTCATGTCGTCCCGGACTCCCTGACCACGGCCCCGTCCCTGGCCGCGCTCACGGAGCTGGCCCACGTCGTCACCGAGGCCGACGACCGGCGTCTGCTGGCTCAGCTCGACCGCGAGAACGCCGACGCGTGGCGCGAGCCGAGGGAGGCACTCGCCGCACCTCACGGACGAGGACCGCGAGGTGCGGTGGTCCGAGGGTGGGAAGCAGCCCGACGGCACCTGGCTGATGAGCTACCCGCTCCACGGCGAGCGGCTCGAACGCCTGGTGCGCGCACTGCCCGCCGTCGGCGCGGTGACGCCCGCGTACCTGTGGCAGGACAACCCGCCGCCGACCGTGCCCGCCGACGGACGGCTGAGTCCGGCCGACGCGGTGCGCGCGGCCACGGCCGTGGTGCGCGGGGAACGCTTCTGCGACGGGACCATCGCCCAGGCCGCGAGGGACGGCCTTCTCGACGCCGTGGCCGAGTCGTTGTGTGGTTGGTACGAGGCCGAAGCCGACGGCCCGCACGGCGTTCCCTGACGAATACGGAATACCGGTTCGCCGTACTCGCTCGTGCCCGCAACGTGGGCTGTACTGCCCGCTCGCCCATGCCTTATGTTGCAGGAGTGAATTAGGGGATTCCCGTACGGTGCCTGCCGGCTGATGCGGAATATGCCGCTCCCCGGAGTGCGCGGGAGTGCCCCGGCCCCGGCCGCCGTCCCTCGCGCAGACGGGCCGATGATGCAGCGACCATGACCGACGCAACGTACGACTGAGGCAACGGACGACAAGACGAATGGCACGGGATTACGACAGCCAGCTTCTGGAGTCGGTGGCGGTACGCCGGCGCAGGATGCGCGACGCACTGCTGTTCGGCGCACAGCGGGCACGGCGCACGGCGGACGAGCGGCTCGGGAAGGTGTTCGCGGGGATCGCCATCGCCGCCGTGCTGTGTGCGGGATGCGTGGGGTGGTCCTTTGTCCAGAACATGCTGGAGAAGCAGAAGGCCGAGCAGCAGAAGCAGCAGCAGCGTCAGGAACAGCAGTACCAGCAGCCGACGAAAACGGCGCAACCGGAGAAAACCGGGGAATCGGCGAAGAATCCCCAGTAAGTCACTAACTCCGGCAAATTCAGAAAGAGTTCCCCGCAAAGGGGACTGAGAAGGCGCTAGTAGCATGGGCACGCCAAGCTGCCCGACTCCTCAAAACGTCGCGATGATAGGTTCCCGTAAAGTGGTGAGCACAGCAACGACTTCCCGAGCGCAGCTCAGCCGGGTGACTCTGGTCGGTGAGCGACGCCGGGCCGATATCGTCCTGCCGTCCGACACACCGATCGGGCAGCTGCTGCCGGACATTCTGCAGTTGCTGGACGACCGGGCGGCGGCACGCCCGATGACACGGCAGTTGATCACCTCGGACGGCTCCGCGCTCCCGCACGACAGCACGCTGTCCTCGGCGGGTATCGCGGACGGTGCGGTGCTCCGGCTGGTCCGGGCCCACTCCGCGCCCCCGGCCCCGGTCGTGCACGATGTCACCGACCTGGTGGCCGACGACCTCGATCTGCAGGCCTGGCGCTGGCGTCCCGCCGCGCGCCGGACGAGTGCGGGTGTGGCGTCCGTGGCCTTCGCGGTGGTCGCCGCGCTGCTCGCCCGGCGCGAGTTCGCCCTGGACGCGCTGACCGCCGCCCTCGCGGCCGCCACGCTCGTCCTGCTGGCGGCCGGTGCGCTCATCGCGAAGATCGGGCAGGGCAACCGGGGTCTGGCGACCGCGCTCCTGCTCGCCTCCGGCAGCCTCGGCATCCTCACCGCCTGGACCGCCGCGGACGCCTACGACTGGTCGGGGACCTCGCGGCTCGCCGCCGTCGCCGCCGCGCTGGTCCTGACACTGGTGCTGCTCGGCTACTTCTCGCCGCTCGGCCGCGGCGGGCTCATCGGCGCCGTCGCCACCACCGCGATCACCGTGGTGTGGGAAGCCGTCGCCGCCGTCCAGGACGACCTGGCCCGGCTCGGCGCCGTCATGGCCGTCTTCTCCGTCGTACTGCTCGGTCTGCTTCCCCGGCTGGCGCTGGCGGCCTCCGGGCTCACCGCACTCGACGACCGCCGCTCCGGTGGCGCCTCCGTCAGCCGCCACCAGGTCGGCAACGCACTGGCGGCCACCCACCGCGGCCTCGCCCTGGCGACGGTGGTCACCGCGGTCTCCGCGGCGGCCGGCGGCTGGCTGCTCACCCTGGCCGACAAGCCGTCCGTGTGGACCGTGGCGCTGCCCTCGCTGGTGGCTCTCGTGCTGCTCTCCCGGGCGCGGGCCTTCCCGCTGGTCGCCGAGGTCGTGGCGCTCTTCGCCGCCGCCGCGATCCTGGTCGTGCGTCTCGTCATGTTGTGGATGCAGCACGCCGGGGGTGCCGGACCGCTCGCCCTGCTGTGCGTGGCCGCGGTGCTGCCGCTGCTCGTCCTGGCGGTGCAGCCGCCCGAGCACGTGCAGGTCCGGCTGCGGCGCATGGCCGATCTGGTCGAATCCATCGGCGTGGTGGGGCTCTTCCCGCTCGCCGTCGGTGTGTTCGGCGTGTACGGACAGCTGCTCAACAAGTTCTGAGTCGACGCGCAGGTGCTCCGGGCGGGGCAGCAGGGCGAAAAAGAAGGGCAGACATGCCGAACGAAGACAACTGGCAGGGCGATGTGCTGCGCGCCATGAGGGGCAACGCCGCCCAGGAGGGCGCGCAAGACCCTGACGGTCAGGGGTACGGCGCTCCCGCGCAGGGTCAGGGCGGTCAGGGCGGTCAGCCGTACGGTGCCGCCGCGCAGGGCCCCGGCCTTCCCGCGCAGAACGCCCACGCCTACGGGACGCCCCAGCAGCACCCCGGCTACCAGGAGCCCCAGCCGTCCCAGCAGCAGTACCCCGGTTACCGACAAGAACAGCCGCAGCACCAGCAGTACCAGGGCTATCAGGAACCGCAGCAGCCCCAGGGCTACCAGCAACCGCAGCAGCCCCACCAGCAGCAGTACGTCGGCTACCAGGAACAGCAGCCCGACCAACAGCCGCAGCAGACCCAGCAGCACCAGGGCTACCAAGAGCCGCAGCAGCCCCAGCAGCACCCCGACTACCAGGGGCAGCAGGCCGTGGCCGCGCACCCCGTCGGGCAGCAGCCGCAGCAGGACCGGCCCCGGGCGCAGGCCGCGTACACCCCGAGCACCCGGCCCCACCACACCCCCGACTCCCGGCCCGTGGTGGACCGGGGGCTGGCCGCCGTCGGGCGCAAGGCGCGGCGCGGCGAGCCGTTCGCCGCGCGGGCCGCGCGCGCCCTGCGGGTGAGCGTGTCCTCGTCGGCCGCGCGCGAGGTCGCCCGTACCACCGCCACCGCCGAGATGCTCCAGCAGCCCGTGACGACCGGTCGGCAGATCGCCGTGACCTCCATCCGGGGCGGCGCGGGCAAGTCGACCGTCGCCGCGCTGCTCGGCACCACGTACGCGCACTACCGCCAGGACCCGGTCCTCTTCGTCGAGGCCGACCCGGCGCTCGGCTCGCTGCCGTTGCGGCTCGGCGCCGAGTCGCTGCGCTGGACCACCGGTGACCTGGCGGGCATCATCGAGCCGCAGATGTCGCTGCTGGACATCACCGGCTATCTCGTCCAGCTCCCCGGCAACGCCTGGCTGCTGCCGGGCAGTCAGGGCCAGATCGGCGCGATGCTGGACAGCCGGGCGTACGAGCGGGTCATGGTGTCGCTGCGCCGCTACTTCGGCGTCACCGTCGTCGACTGCGAGACGCTGCCCGCCGAGGTCGCCCGGGTCGCGCTGTCCGCCGCCCAGGCCCGGGTGCTGGCCGCCCCCGCCACGCTGGAGGGCGTCACCAGCACCTACGCGGTCCTCCAGTGGATGCAGTCGCTGCCCCGGCAGGTCATCGCCGGCACGGTCGTCGTGCTCAGCGAACTGGTGCCGCACCCCGGACTCGATCTCGACGAGGCCGCAGAGAAGCTGAAGGCCACCGGTGCGAGTGTCCAGGTGCTGCCGTACGACCGGCATCTGGCGGCCGGCGGCGAGATCCGTACCGAACTCCTGGCGCACGCGACCAGGGAGGCCGCCACCCGGCTCGCCGCCGACGTGTTCCGGCTCTCCCAGCAGCACCACTGATCACCGATCGGCAGCACCACTGATCCCGACCCCGAGTGACGGACGACGATGAGTACCCGACTGATCCACCGACCGGCCAGGACCACCCGGCCACCGGCCGCCTCCGAGGCGCGCACCATCGAGGCCCCGCCGAACCTGCCCGAGGGCAAGTCCGGCAACATCGCGATGTCGCTGTTGCCCGTCGCCGGTGTGATGTCCTCCGTCGTGATGATGACGGTCGTACGCAACAGTCAGTTCGCCGGGCTCGGGGCGATCATCCTCGTCGTCACCGTCATCGGCTCCGTGGCGCTGGTCTTCTCTCAGCGTGGCAAGGCCCAGCGCACCCGCCGTACCCAGCGCGAGGCCTACCTCGCCTATCTGGAGGACCTGCGCGAGGAACTCTCCGTCGAGGAGCGCCGGCGGGCCGAGCGGGCCGATGTGCTCAATCCGCCGCCGCACGCCCTGTACGACATAGTGCGCGACCCGGCCCGGGTCTGGGAGCGGCGCCGGCTCGACGGCGACTTCCTGCGGGTACGCGTCGGCACGGGTGAGATGCCGGTACGCGATCTGACGGTCGCCCAGCAGGGCTCGTCCGTCCTCTCGCCGCCCGACACCTTCATGCTCAACGAGGCGTCCGCGCTGATGGACCGCTTCCGTACCGGCACCGAACTCCCGCTCACCGTCCCGCTCGACCGGGTCGGCAACATCAGTGTCATCGGCCCCCGCGAGGACTGTCTGCGCATCGCGCGCGCCCTGCTCGTCCAGACCGCCGCCACGCACGCCCCCGACGACGTCGCGATGGCGCTCGCCGTGCCCGGTGACCGGCTGGCCGACTGGGAGTGGGCCAAGTGGTTGCCGCACCTGCTCGACACCGAGCAGTTCGACGGCCCGGTCGCGGCCCGCCGGATCGCCCCGTCCGCGCCCCAGCTCGCCCGCCAGATCGGTCCGGAGCTGCGCCGTCGTGCCTCGTACGCGGCCGAGGTGCGGCGTGGTCTGTCCGGGAAGGACGCGCTGTCCATGACGTCCCGGCTGCTGGTCGTCACCGACGGGCACGGCGAGGACGCCGTCGACCTGCCGCGCCCGGACGACGCGGTCGGCCTGCGCGAGATGGGCGTCAGCGTGCTGCACCTGCTGGAGCACCGGGTCCAGGAGCCGGGGCACGTCAGTGTCCGCATCACCGTCGGCGGCGACGGGGTGGTCATCGAGGACCTGCGCGAGCAGGAGCCGATCAGCGCCCACGGCACCGTGGACGAGGTCAGCATCCCGTTCGCCGAGGGACTGGCCCGGATGCTGGCGCCGATGCGGCTGTCCGCCGAATCGCTCGTGGACGCCCCGCTGTCCGGTCCGGTCGACTTCGCCGACCTGCTCGGCATCGACGACGTGGCGCAGCTCGACCTCTCGCACCTGTGGGCGCCGCGCGGCGAACGTGCCTTCCTGCGCGTGCCGATCGGTATCAGCGACTCCCACCAGCCGGTGCTCCTGGACCTCAAGGAGTCCTCCGAGCTGGGCATGGGCCCGCACGGGCTGTGTGTCGGTGCCACCGGTTCCGGCAAGTCGGAGCTGCTGCGCACCCTGGTCCTCGCCCTGGTGGCCACGCATCCGCCGGAGGACCTGGCCCTGGTCCTGGTCGACTACAAGGGTGGTGCGACCTTCGCCCCGTTCGCTGAACTGCCGCACGTGGCCGGGGTCATCACCAACCTGGAGAACCAGGCGGGCCTCGTCGAGCGCGTCCACGCCTCGCTGGCCGGTGAGGTCAAGCGCCGCCAGCAGGTACTCAAGGACGCGGGCAATGTCGCCGACATCGGTGACTACGCGGCGCTGCGCGCGGACCGGCGGCCCGATCTGGATCCGCTGCCGCATCTGTTCGTCGTGATCGACGAGTTCGGTGAACTCCTCACCGCGAAGCCGGACTTCATCGACCTGTTCCTGTCCATCGGCCGGATCGGCCGCTCCATCGGTGTGCATCTGCTGCTGTCCAGCCAGCGCATCGAGGGCGGCAAGCTCAAGGGCCTGGACACCTATCTCTCGTACCGGCTCGGTCTGCGCACCTTCTCCGCCGACGAGTCGCGTACGGTCCTGGACACCACGGACGCCTTCCATCTGCCGCCGCTGCCCGGTTTCGGCTATCTCAAGGTCGACACCAGCCACTACGAGCGCTTCAAGGCGAGCTATGTCTCGGGCGCGTACCGGGGCCCGGTGCAGCGTACGCAGGAGGAGGACGCCGGTCCGCTCGCCCTGGAGTACGAGGCGTTCAACACCCTGGCCGAGCCGGAGAGTTCGGGCGAGGAGCCAAAGGTGCGGCGCCGGGAGACCGGGCCGACCGAGATGGGTGTCATCGTCGACCAGCTGCGGGAGGCGGCCGGTCCGGTGCGCCGCATCTGGCTGCCGCCGCTGCCCGGCGCCATCGCCCTGGACAAGGTCGCGGGGCCGCTGGACGTGGGCCCGCGCGGGATGCAGCTGGCCAAGCGGCGCGGTCCGCTCCAGGTGCCGCTCGGTCTGCTCGACGACCCGACCAAGCAGTGGCAGGGCCAGTGGTACCTGGACCTCACGGTGGCGGGCGGTCACGTCGCGATCATCGGCGGTCCGCAGGCCGGCAAGACGACGCTGCTGCGTACGCTCGCGCTCGCGATCGCGCTGACCCACACCCCGCAGGAGGTCGGCGTCTACGGTCTCGACCTGGTCGGCGGCGGTCTCCAGGCCGTGTCGGGGCTGCCGCACGTCGGCGGCGTCGCCGGCCGTGCGGACCGGGAGCGCGCGGGGCGCACCGTCGAGGAGGTGCGGGGCATGCTCGCGGTCCGCGAGGAGCTGTTCCGCGAGCACAACATCGACTCCGTGGAGCAGCTGCGTTCGCTGCACTCGGCGGGCCGGCTGCCCCAGCTGGCCTCGGCCGAGATCGTGCTGATCATCGACGGTTTCGGTGCGCTGCGCGATGACTTCGACGAGCTGGACGACGCCGTAGTCGACATCCTCAAGCGCGGTGGCGGCTACGGCATCCACGTCGTCGCGGGCATGCTCCGCTGGAACGATGTGCGCATCGCCACCCAGTCGAACTTCGGCACCCGGGTCGAGCTGCGGCTGAACGACCCCAGCGAGTCCAGCATCGACCGCAAGCTGGCGCAGACCCTGTCGCCGGACGAGCCGGGCCGCATCCTCACCGACGGCAAGCTCTTCGCACAGGTCGCGCTGCCGCGCACGGACGGTCTCGCGGACGTCTCGGACCTGGGCGCGGTCCTGGAGCACACGGCCCGCACGGTCCGCGCCACCTGGAGCGGGGAGGTCGCCCAGCCGGTGCGGATCCTGCCGCACGTCCTGGAGCCGCACCTGCTGCCGGGCCCGGTCGCCGAGCCCAAGCGGGTGCCGATCGGCCTGGACCAGACGGCGCTCGCGCCCGCCCTGCTCGATCTGTTCCACCACGACCAGCACCTGCTGATCCTGGGCGACAGCGAGTGCGGCAAGACGAACCTGCTGAAGACGGTCGCCGGTGGGCTGATCGAGCGCTACGGCGAGGAGGAGCTGGTCTTCGCCGTCATGGACCCGCGGCGCGGTCTGCGCGGCGCGATCCCGGAGGAGTTCCGCGGCGGCTACGCGTACAACCCCAAGATGTGCGCGGGGCTGGCCGCCGGTATCGCCACCGAGCTGGAGAAGCGGCTGCCGGACGACCGGGCGGACACCGAGGACCTGGAGCCCGGCAGCTGGGGCAGTGGCCCGCGGATCGTGATCCTCGTCGACGACTACGACGTGCTGACCACGGCCGGGCAGTCGCCGCTCGACCCGTTCCTGCCGTACATCCCGTCCGCCGTCGACATCGGGCTCCACTTCGTGCTGACGCGCCGGGTCGCGGGCGCCTCACGCGGCATGTACGACCCGCTGGTGCTGGGGCTGCGCGAGTCGGGGGCCTCGGCGCTCCTGATGGCGGGCGACCGCAGCGAGGGCCAGCTGTTCCCCGGTGTGTACGCGACCCAGCAGCCGCCGGGGCGCGGTGTGTTCATCCGCAGGGGCCAGCCCAACCGGCTGATCCAGACCGTGTACACCGCGGAGTGACGTACCGGGGTGCGGTCCCGTTTCCGCGGGCCGCGCCCCACCGCACATCCGCACCCGGACGAAGAAGGAACGGCCGACCACATGACCAAGGACGTCATCGCCCTCACCGCACGCATGCCCGACCCGTTGACCGTGCTCGCGGGTCTGCTCGCGGGCGGCCCGGACAAGCTGGTGGGGACGACGGGCGAGGATGCCGTCGTGCAGCTCTGCGACGATCAGGGCCGGCCGCTCGTCTCCATCGAGGCGCCGCTGCTGGTGCAGGTCGCGGGCGAGGCCGAGCGGCTGCTCGGGGCCACCGCGCCCCCGGTGCCGTTCTGGTGGACGGAGGCCCGCGCCACCACCGGTGTCGAGGAGGCCGAGCTGCTCGCGGGCACCTTCGCGGCCCGGATCGCCACGCTGGCCGGGGGCTCCGCCTGGCCGCCGGAGGCCGCGCGTTCCCTCGCGGTGGTGAAGACCGACGGGGTGAGCGTCGCGCCCACGCCCGCCGCCGCGCAGCCCGCCGTGGACGCGCTCACCGACAAGGCGGCCGTCATCATCCAGGACCGTCCGGTGATCGCCATGACGGCCTGGCTCTCGGACGCGTTCCGGGCCGCGGCCAATGCCGAGCTGGGGCTCCAGATCGTCACCTCTCCGGGGGCCACGCTCTCCCCCGCCGTACGCAACAGCCTCAGCGGCTGGCCGTCGCGCTGGGTGGTGCAGGACGAGAAGGACGGCTACTACGACGGTCTGTCCGGTGCCGTACTGCGCTGGCAGAACGGCATGTTCGCGACGGTCGAGTCGGCCGATGCCACCCCCGAGGACCCGCGCACGCCGGTGGCCGCCGCCTACCAGGAGGTCGCGAACACGGGTGAGCGTCAGCTGGCGATCTCGTTCCGCACGGTCCACCCGGCGGACGACCGGCTGGTGCTGGGCGGGGCCCTGGAGTCGGTGTGGCAGGAACTGACGGGGCAGGCCCCGGCGGGGTGGGGCACCGCCGAGCCCGCCAACCTGCCGTGGTCGCTGCGCCGGCTGACCGATGTCGCCTTCGACCGGGCGCCCGAGCCGACCTGGCTCGTGGTGGTCGGCAGCCCGGACCGGCCGGGCCTGGCCACGGTCCGCATCAGCCGTACGAAGGCGGGGGTGGAGGAGGACGTCACGCTGGCGTTCGGTTACGGCCCCGGCGAGGAACCCCCGGTGGACGCCCTGCCCCGGGTGGCGGAGGTGCTGGCCACTCGCCACCACCTCCAGTCGATGCTGGTCCAACTCCGCAAGGCCCGACGCGACTTGGCCGTTCCGCCGCGCTTCGAGGGGCCCGGGGTCCCGCTGGCCTTCGTGCTCGGCGCGGAGGAGGTGCGCGAGATGCCCGGCGACCGTGCGCGGCGCACCCCGCTCGCCGAGCCGCCGGTCCAGCTCGGCCCGAGGACACGTCCGGCGCTGTACTACCCGCTGCCGGGTGATCCGTCGGACCTGTCGGGCTGGCAGGACTTCGAGCGGCTGATGCGGCATCTGAAGGGCGCCTGAGCAGGATTACGGGACAGCCCTCAGGCTTGCCGATGGCCCCCGGCGCCGGATTTCCGGCCCGGGGGCCATCGGCATGCCCGGGGCCGGACGGCGTGAAATCGACGGCGTGGGCGCCTGGGCCGTCGACAGACGATCACCACAAGAGGTCGCCAAATGCTCAGAGATGTTCATTCGTTCCTGACGATCAAGCAGTTTCAGCCACAAACGGCTTCCCTCTTTCGTCAACAGGGGGTTGACTGGGGGTCACGCATGGTGATGCCACCGTCCTGAGCCAAGGGCGATTGCCACCGCGGGCCCGCAGGCCCGGCCCCGATGCCCCGACCCCCGGCGGAGGAGAGTGAGCAGGGATGACTTCCTCGTCTCGCACCGTGAACCTCTGGCCAGGGTCGGTGGGTGCGGGCGGCCCGCCCCGATGCGTACTCGGCGCCGACACGTGAGTCCGACCGGATACCCGTTCGTATCGTTCATCCGAATCGTTTCGACGAGGGGCACCAATGAGCCAGATCACGCTGCCAGCGTTTCATATGCCGTTCCAGAGCACCGGATGCAATCCCGGCCTTGAGGAGACCAGGGAGGCCGCATGGGAATGGGCCGAATCCAACGACCTCTCGCTCTCCCCGGTGGCCCGGAAGAAGATGATCCGGACCAGGCCCGAACTCTGGATATCCCTCATATTCCCCACTGCCTCGCAGCAACATCTCGATCTCTTCTGCCAGTGGCTCTTCTGGGCCTTCCTCGTCGACGACGAATTCGACGACGGGCCCGCCGGACGCGATCCGCGCATGTGCGAGGCGGCGATCGACCGGCTGGTCACCGTTCTCGACGGCGGCCCGCCGCGCGGCGCCATGGAGCGCGCGCTCGTGGGGCTGCGGACCCGGACGTACCGGGACCGCTCGGCGCGCTGGATCCGGCAGTTCCGGCGGGACACGGTCGCCTGGCTGTGGACGTACTACGCCGAGGCCGTGGAGCGGGCCGCCGGACAGGCGCCGACCCGGTCCGAATTCGTGAAGCACCGCCGGGACTCGGTGGCCATGCAGCCCTTTCTGGATCTCCATGAGATCACCGCCGGAATCGACCTTCCGGAATCGGCCCGGAGTCTTCCCGCGTACATCGCGCTGCGCAATGCGGTGACCGATCATTCGGGGCTCTGCAACGACATCTGCTCCTTCGAGAAGGAGGCACTGCTCGGATACGAGCACAATGCGGTGCACCTCATCCAGCGTGATCGCGGCTGCACGCTCCAGGAGGCCGTCGACGAGGCCGGGGCGCAGCTCGCGAAGGTCGCGGAGCGGGTGCAGCGCGCCGAGAAGGAACTGATCGAGGAAATAGAAGCGGCCGGTATCCAGGGCCCCACCCGGACCGCGCTGGAGCGGTGCGTGCGGGACTACCGCGGGCTGGTCCGGGGCGACTTCGACTACCACGCCCGCGCGGAGCGCTACACCCGTCCCGATCTCGTCGAGGTCGACGAACGGGAGTCCCTGTCGGAGCACTTCGCGGCCTGACCGACCCTGATCCGCCGGACAGCCCCTAGCCGTCAGCACGGCGCGGGTGCCGACGACCGGAGGCCCGGCAACGGCCTCCGGTCCCGCGCGGTGCGCGGCCCCTCCCGGGGCGCGTTGTGCTTCCCGGGGGCAGCCCTCAGGGTCCGGCCGGTCCCGACCGGCCGGACGGCTTCCGGCCGAAGTCGCCGTCCCTCGGCGCCTGTTCGTCGTCGGCGGCCGTCAGCGGCAGTGCCCGCAGAGCCAGCGCCCACCCCAGTCGCGCCTCGCCCGACTCCGCGGAACGGCCGGTGAGTTCGGCGATCCGGCCGATCCGGTTGAGGACCGTGTTGCGGTGGCAGTAGAGCTGCTCGGCCGCACGCGCCGCCGAGCAGCCCTGGTCGAGCCAGACCCGGAGGGTGCCGAGCAGCACGTCGCGTTCCGCCGCCGTGTCCAGTACGGCGCCCAGCTGCGTGGTGACGATGCGCTCGGCGATCTCCGGCCGGCCGACGAGGAGCACCTCCGCGAGCCGGTCGTCGAAGGCCGCCGCCTCACCGCTTCCGGCGGGCAGTGTGCGCAGCGCCTGCTCGGCCAGCCGCAGGGCCCGGCCCGCCTGGGCCAGCCGGTCGAACTCCGGTGACACGCCCGCGGTGGCACCGGTGCGGTGGCGCAGCAGGTCGAGCAGGACACCGGACTCCCCCGCGGCCAGCCGCACGATTCCCGCGTACCGGCCCGACCGGGGCCGCCAGAAGGACCAGATGCCGTGGTCGTCGAGGACGGGTGCCGGGTTGGGCGGCGCGGCCGGGTCCTGGGCGGCGACGACGATGACGTACCGGTCGTGGACCGGCACGCCCAGCGCGGCGGAGGCCGCCGCCGTGACCGCCGGATCGTCGCCGCGCCCGTCGAGCAGGGCCTCGAAGAGGGCGACGCGGCGGGTGTCCTGCCTGCCCTGCATCTCCAGCTGGGTCAGCCGGTACGACTCCGCCATCACCAGCGAGTAGCGGTCGATGGTCTCCCATACGGCACCCGCCATGTCGAGCTCGGTGTCCCGGTCAGCCGCGACCGGCCCCACGGCGTCCGGTGTCCCGCGCGTCGCCCGCAGATGCTCGGCCATCATCTGCCACATCACCCGGCCACCGCGCCGGTACGCCTGCAGCACGGTGTCCAGTGGTACGCCCTGTTCCGCGCGCCGTCGCCCCGTCTCGCTCGCCGCATGCTCGAAGCCGCCCCCGTTGGGCGGCAGCCCGCCGAAGTCCTCCAGCGCACGCAGCAGGTTGTCGCGGCAGATCCCCCACAGATCGTCCCGGCTGACGGGCGAGCCGGAGGCGTAGGTACCGCTGTGCGCGTGGATGTCGTCGACGACCCGCCGGGTCAGTTCGTCGATCCCCGGCACAAGGGCGACGGCCAGGGCGCGCCGCAGCTCGCCGTCGTCGTCACCGTCGCGGTCGGGGCTGGGGCCCCGGGCCCCCGGGTTCTGCGCCATGACCGAAGGCTAACGCCCACGCGTTAGGCGGATGCCTTGTCGGGTACCGCTCCGAGTGGCCGCTGCCCAGGTGGGGCGTACGCATGGTGGGCAACTGCACATTGTGCCGGGGCGGGGCCACGGCCGATTCTGAGCAGGAGCAGCCGTGTGAACGCCATGTTTCCTGGAGCGTGTCATGTTTCTCAGCGTCGCAACCGTCCTGGGTGAGTCGGCCCGCAGGTATCCCGACCGGGTGGCCGTGGTCGATCCGGGCACCCGGATCAGCTACCGCGAGCTGTGGGCGGGGGCGCTGCGCTGTGCGGGCGCGCTGCGGGCGTCCGGGGTCCGGCCGGGCGACCGGGTCGCGGTGCTGCTGCCCAATTCGGCGGACTTCCTGTACGCGTACTACGGCGCGCTCGCCGCCGGGGCGACGGTGGTGCCGGTGCACGGGCTGCTGGTGGCCGACGAGGTGGCGTTCGTGCTGCGGCACAGCGGTTCCGTCGCGCTGATCAGTGACGGTCCGCTGTGGCCGGTCGCCGAGGAGGGGGCGCGGGCCGCGGGGGTCCGGGCCGTGCGCGGCGTGCCGACGGGCGGCGAGCCGCTGCCCGCCCCGGAGCCGGCGGCCCCGGAGGACACCGCGGTGATCCTGTACACCAGCGGCACGACCGGGCGGCCCAAGGGGGCGCTGCTCACCCACCTCAACATCGTGATGAACGCCTCCGTGGTCGCCCACGACCTGCTGGGGCTGAATGTCGACGACGTGATCCTCGGCTGTCTTCCGCTGTTCCACAGCTATGGGCAGACCTGTGCGATGAACGCGACGCTCCGGGCCGGGGCGACGCTCGTCCTCATGCCGCGCTTCAGCGGCGCAAGCGCGCTGGAGCTGCTGGCCGCCGAAGGGGTGAGCGTCTTCATGGGCGTACCGACGATGTACCACGCCCTGGTCGAGGCGGCGGCGCAGGACGACACGACGCACCGCCTCACCCTGCGCGCGGCCGTCTCGGGCGGCGCGGCCCTCCCCGTCGCCGTGCTCGAACGCTTCGAGGACACCTTCGCGACGCAGGTCCTGGAGGGCTACGGGCTGACCGAGACCTCCCCGGTCGCCACCTTCAACCAGCCGGAGCTCGGCCGGCGCCCCGGCACGGTCGGCCACCCGGTGTGGGGCGTGGAGACCGGCGTGGCGGACGCGGCGGTGGAGGACGCCGTGGTGCTGCTCCCGGACGGCGAGGTCGGCGAGGTCGTGGTGCGCGGCCACAACGTGTTCGCCGGGTATCTCGACGATCCGGCGGCGACGGCCGCGGCGGTGGTAGACGGCTGGTTCCGCACCGGGGATCTCGGGGTCCGGGACGAGGACGGCTTCCTGAGCATCGTCGACCGGAAGAAGGACCTGGTCATCCGGGGTGGCTTCAACATCTATCCGCGTGAGGTCGAGGAGGTGCTGGTCCGTCACCCGGCGGTCTCCGAGGTCGCGGTGATCGGGGTGCCGGACGAGGCGCGCGGTGAGGAGGTCTGCGCGGTCGTGGTGCTGCGTGCCGGAGCGGAGGCGGTGACGGAGGAGGAGCTGATCGCCTGGTCCAGGGAGCGGCTCGGGCGGCACAAGTATCCGCGGATCGTGCGGTTCACCGGGACGCTGCCGCTGGGACCGACCGGCAAGGTCCTCAAGCGGGCCCTGACGGCGGCCTCCTCCTGACCCCACCGGCGCCCGCGCATCACTCCAGCAGCCCGGTCCGGGTCGACGCGGCCCCGGACCGGGTACGTATCGAGCCATCGACACCGTCCGCGACCGCGCCGCAGAAGGGCTGGACCTCATGTCTGCCGTACCCCCTCCGATATCCGGGACGTCCCTTCGGGTCAGCACGGTCCACGGGGCGGTGCGCGGCACATCGGAGCAGGGTGTCGCCGTCTTCCGCGGCATCCCGTACGCCGCCGCGCCGGTCGGCCCCCGGCGCTTCCGGGCGCCCGAGCCGCCCGAGCCGTGGGAGGGGGTGCGGGACGCGGTGGCGTTCGGGCCGACCGCGCCCAAGCGGCCGTACTCCCCGCCGCTGGACCGGCTGCTGCCCGACCCCGATGTGGCGGGCGACGGCTGCCTGAACCTCAATGTGTGGACGCCGTCCCCGGCCCGCACCGGGCTGCCGGTGCTCGTCTGGATCCATGGCGGTTCGCTGCTGCACGGCTCGTCGGCGGTGCCGCTGTACGACGGGACCGCGTTCGCCCGTGACGGTGTGGTCCTGGTCTCGGTCAACTACCGGCTCGGCATCGAGGGGTTCGGGGTGTTCCCGGACGCGCCCGCCAACCTGGGGCTGCTCGACCAGATCGCGGCGCTGACCTGGGTGCGGGACAACATCGCGGCGTTCGGCGGCGATCCGGACCTGGTCACGGTGTTCGGCGAGTCGGCGGGAGCGATCAGTATCGGCGCCCTGCTGGCCGCCCCGCGGGCAAGGGGGCTGTTCCGGCGGGCGGTGCTGCAGAGCGGTGCGCCGACCGCGCTGCCGCCGGGCGCGGCCGCCCGCCGCACCACGGAGCTGATCGCCAAGCGGCTCGGGGTCGCGGCGACGGCCGGGGCGCTGGCCGCGGTGGATCCGGCGGCGCTGCTGGCCGCGCAGACCGAGGTGACGTCCGGCGGCTCCCCGCTGACCGGCGGGAACTCCTTCCAGATCGTGGTGGACGGCGATCTGCTGCCCCGCGATCCGCTCGAAGCGCTGCTGGACGGCGCCGCGTCCGAGGTCGATCTGCTGATGGGCTCGACCAGCGAGGAGTACCGGCTGTGGTTCGTACCCAGCGGTCTGACGGAGCGGCTGTCCGGGTTCAAGCTCAGGCTGGCCCTGCTGAAGTTCAAGGTGCCGGGCGCCACGGCGCGTACGTACCGCGCGAACCGGCCGGGTGCCACGCCGGGTGAGCTGCTCGGCGCGCTCGCCACCGATCTGCTGCTGCGGGTCCCGCTGAACCGGGTGGCCGACGCCCACGCAGACGCCCCGGGAAGCACCCATGTCTACGAGTTCGGCTGGCCGTCCCCGGTTCTGCGGCTGGGCGCCTGTCACGCGCTGGAGATCGGCTTCGTCTTCGACACGCTGGACCGGCCCGACGCGGTGGCGCTGGCCGGTGAGGACGCCCCGCAGGAGCTGGCCGACGCGATGCACGCGGCGTGGGTGGCGTTCGCCGCGTCCGGCGACCCCGGCTGGCCGGCCTGGGACGCCTCGCGCCCGGTGATGGGCTTCGGCCCCGGAAAGCCCGCCGTGGTGCGGGCCCCGCGCGACGAGGAGCTGCGCGGCTGGGCGCCGTACCGCGAGAACGCCTGACGGCGGCCCCGACGGCGGCCCCCGGCCCGAGGGCCGGGGGTCCTCCGGGGATCAGCCCTTGTTCTGCGCCGCCCAGAACTCGTCGAACGTGAGCAGCCCGTCGCCGTTGGCGTCGTGCGAGTTGATGACGGCCTGGGCCACCGGCTCGGTGACGTAGGGGTCGCCGAGCTGAGCCATCACGCTCTTGTACTCGGCGGCCGAGATCAGCCCGTCGCCGTTCAGATCGAACCGCTCGAATGCCTTGCGCGCCGACTCTATGTCCGCCACGGTTCCGCCCCTTCGTAATACCTGATCAATGCCTGACTGACGGGGTCAGATTAACGGTCGCGACCGATGGCGTTCGCGGCGGCCGGTCGTCGATCATGGGTGGCAGGCCCGCCGCCCGGCGGACCATGGACCGGACAGGGAAGCGGAACGCTCGTGGATGACGCGCTGGCACGGATTCTGACGGCCGCGGCGCACGGGCGGTTTCCCCCGCCGGACGGGTCGACGACCGTGGTGGGGCAGCCCGGCACCCGGGACGCGGGAGTGCTGGCGTTCACCGCGCACTCGGTGGTCTTCACCGACGAGGACCCCGGCTGGGTGCGGTCCGTGCTGGCGGGCACTCCCGGCGACGCGCTCGCCGCGACGATGAACCCGCACTTCCTGAGCGCGCTGATGGCCCGGACCGGCCGGCACATGAACACCATCGATCTGCTGACGGTCGCGGACGCGCTGCCCGGTGAACCGGAGATCGCGCTGCGGGAGATCGAGGACCCGGAGCACCCGAGGGTGGCGCGGGCGATGAAGTACCGCGACGAGGTGCGGGTCTGGGCCGCCGAGGGCGGTGTGGTGATCCTCGGCCGGGGCGTCGCGGGGCGCTGGGAGACCGCGATCGAGGTGGCCGGGGAGGCACGCGGCCGGCGGCTCGGCGAGCGGCTCGCGCGGGCGGCCCGGCAGCTGGTGCCGGACGCGGTGGTGTGGGCCCAGCAGTCGCCGGGGAACGCCCGCAGTGTGCGGACGTTCCAGGCGGCGGGCTACCGGCCGGTGGGTTCGGAGGCCCTGCTGATCGCCGGGTGAGCGGCCGGCGGGGCCGGGGCGCGCCGGTGTCCGGCGGTCAGCGGAAGACGCCGGTGTGGCCGAGCGAGTAGCGGCCCGGCTGCGGGTAGACGGCGAGTCCGTGCGGGCCGCTGCCCACCGGGATGCGGGCGAGCTGTTTGCCGGTGGCGGTGTCGATCGCGTACACCTCGGAGTGGTAACGCCCGCTCAGCCAGAGGACCTTGCCGTCCGCCGAGACCCCGCCCATGTCGGGGCTGCCGCCACCGGGCAGGTGCCATTTCTTCGCCAGCTTGCGCTGCCCGAAGTCGAAGACGGAGACGGAGCCCTCGCCGCGGTTGGAGATGTACATCTCCTTGGAGTCGCGGCTGACGTAGAGACCGTGGGCGCCCTTGCCGGTGCGCAGCAGCTTCGGGGTGGTGAACTTCTTCCCGTCCAGCACCCAGACCCCGTCGGCGATCATGTCCGCGATGTAGAAGGTCCCGCCGTCCGGCGACAGCTTCACGTCCTGTGGCATCGCGCCCTTGAACGGCAGCTTCTGCCGACCGATGACCTTCATCTTCGCCGTGTCGACCTTGAGGAGCTCGCCGGAGAACTCGCAGGAGACGATGAAGTACCGGCCGTCGGTGGAGAAGTCGGCGTGATTGACGCCAGCGCAGTCGACCGGGACGGCCCTGGCCGTCTTCATGGTGTGGGCGTCACGGAAGACCAGCTGACGGTCCATCGAGGCCATCACCACGGCGTACTTGCCGTCCGGGGTGAAGTAGAGGTTGTACGGGTCGGAGACCGGCACCGTCGGGCCGGTCTTCCCGGTGGCCGGGTCGATGGCCGTGAGGCTGTCGCCGATGTCGTTGTTGACCCAGAGGGTCTTCAGGTCCCAGGACGGGACGACGTGCTGCGGCTGGCGGCCGACCTTGATGGTCTTGATGACCTTGTACGTCGCGGGGTCGATCACGGTCACGGTGTCGGAGTTGGTGTTGGGGACGTACACCCGGGACGGGAAGTCCTTGACCGCCGGCGAGAGCTTTCCCCGGTCGGCCGCGTAGACGTCCTTGGTGTCGAGCACCGGGGGCATCCCGGGGAGCCCCGGCGGTGCGACGCGGTCGGACTCGGCGGGCCGGGCGGCCTCGCTGCCGACGGCCTGGACGTTCGTCTTCTCGGCGGAGGTGCCGCAGCCGGTGAGTACGGCCAGCAGGACGCCCCCGAGCAGGGCGGCGGTGTGCTTGGTGGAGGGAGACATCAGGTCAGCAGCTCCGTGGTCGTCACCGCGCGCAGTCGGCGGCGGTCGATTTCGGTGAGGAGGACAGGCAGCGCGGCGACCGTGTCCGCGTAGCCGAAGTGCAGGCTCACCACCGATCCGTTGCGGATCTCCCCGGCCACCTTGCGGGTGACGGCCGCGGCGCCGGGAGAGGTGAAGTCGAGGGAGTCCACGTCGTACGAGAGGACGTGCGGGTAGCCCGCCCTGGCGGCCAGCCGCTGGACGAGCGGGGTGGCGTACCGGGTGCGCGAGGGGCGGAACCAGGTGCCGATGGAGCCGGTGAGCCGGCGCAGCCGCCGGGCGCAGCCGTTGATCTCCGCGTACGCCTCGTCCTCGCCCATCGAGGAGATGTCGGCGTGGTGCTGGGTGTGGTTGCCGAGTTCGTGGCCGCCGTCGAGGATGCGCCGGGCCATGCCGGGGTGTTCGTCGAGCCAGCTGCCCACGGCGAGGACGGTGATCCGGACGTGCGCCCGTTCGGCCTCGGCGAGCACGGTCCGGGCGATGGCGGGGTCACCCTGGCCGTGGAAGGTGAGGGCGACGCGGGCGCGGTCGCGGGGGCCGTGGTCGATCTGGACCGGCTGTCCGGGGAAACGGTGCGGTCCGGGCGCGAGGTGCGGGGACGGGGACCGGATGGTCGCGTCGACGGGGTTCTTCGGGCTCACCGCGTCCGTGCCGGTGCCCGCCGGTGTGCGGGCGGTGTCGCGGTCCGCGCATCCGGCGGTGAGGACACCGGCGAGGGCGGCCCCTGCTCCCGCGCGCAGGGCGCCGCGGCGGTGCACCGGAGTGTCGGAGGCGTTCATACTCAGACACAGTAGGGGCGAATTGAGAAGATAATAACAATTTGGGCATATGGGCTAAGCGAATGAAACGCTCACTGAATCCCATAAATATTCACACTTTTGCAGGCAAGTGACCCATCACACCTGCGATTCACTCGGGAAATGTCCCACTATGGAGGCGAAGGTGCAGATTGTTCCTTTGGTGAGGAGGTCGCCCGTCTGCCATAGTCGGTGACACGACCGCATGACCCGAGCCAGGTCGTCACAAGCGGCCGTGAACACACCCCCCATTTCACGGCCCCCACACAGCAGCCCCCGAAGCGCCGCACCACGGTGAACCGGGGGCTGCTGTGCGTCCGGGTCACCGTCCGTCCGGGCGCAGGCCCGTCGCGGTCAGCGGTCGGAGATCCGCATCTCGAACCAGGTGGTCTTGCCGCGCGGCAGCAGGTCCACACCCCAGCGGTCGGAAAGCTTGTCGACGAGGAAGAGGCCCCGCCCGCTGATATCCATCGGCTGGACGGGCATCAGACAGGGCAGCCCGCGCGAGGGGTCGCGCACCTCGATCCTGATCCAGCCGCGACGGCGCAGCATCCGCAGCCCGAAGACCCGGGCGCCGGTGTGCCGCACCGCGTTGCCGACGAGTTCCGAGACGAGCAGCACGGCGTATTCGGCCGTCTGCGGGGAGAGCGCCCACTGGCGCAGCACCACGCACAAGGTGAGCCGCCGGGCGGTGGCCGCGGACTCCGGACGCGAGGGCAGCCGGACTTCGCCCTCCGTCGGGTTTCCGAACAACTCCAGCGCCTTGAACGCCTGTTCATCCTCAACGGCCGACATCCACCGCCCCGCTGTCGCACCGCTGTGCGGTCGCGGCTGCTCCATACCCTCCAGGCCCGCCATGGGCACCATCATGGCCGCACGACGGGCACCCCGGGGGCGTTCCGAAGGAATCCGCACCCCGGAACGCACCATTCCGCAGAGATCGGTAGGCATATGCCGCTGACAGAACGCGGCCCGCCACAGCCCCTCTGACCTGCGCGGATACCCTCTCCGAGCGAGGTTTGCGGGCCTGTTGGGGAGCTGGACCTCATGGTTCTCTCAAGGTCCAGCCAATCCGCCCGCACGGATGAACCCGCGTCACCCCGTACCCAACTGTCGTTCGTTCAGAGGAACTTGGCCTTGCCCGGACCCTCTTCCACAAAGCTGCGCATTCCGCGCTCCCGGTCCTCGGTGGCGAACAGTCCGGCGAACCAGTTCCGCTCGATCGTGAGCCCGGTGTCGATGTCCGTCTCCAGACCGGCGTCGACGGATTCCTTGGCGGCGCGCAGCGCCAGAGCCGGTCCCTTCGCCAGCGCGGCGGCCCAGGCGTGCGCCTGCTCGTACACCTCGGCGGCGGGCACCACACGGTCCACCAGGCCGATCGACAGGGCCTCTTCGGCGCGTACATGACGACCGGTGAAGATCAGGTCCTTGGCCCTGGAAGGGCCGATCAGCCGGGCCAGGCGCTGGGTGCCGCCCGCGCCCGGGATCAGCCCGAGCAGGATCTCGGGCTGGCCCAGCTTGGCGTTGTCGGCGGCGATGCGGAAGTCGGCGCAGAGCGCCAGCTCGCAGCCGCCGCCCAGCGCGTAGCCGGTGACGGCGGCGACGACGGGCTTGGGGATCCGGGCCACCGCGGTGAACGAGTCCTGCAGTGCCTTGGACCGTACGACCATCGCCGTATGGTCCATCGCCTGCATCTCCTTGATGTCCGCGCCCGCCGCGAACACCTTCTCGCCGCCGTAGAGGACCACGGCGCGCACGTCGTCGCGCCGGGTCGCCTCCTCGGCGAGTTCACGCAGCCGGTCCTGGGTGGCGACGTCCAGGGCGTTCATGGGCGGGCGGTCCAGCAGGATCGTGCCGACGCCGTCGCGTACTTCGAGATTTGCGGTCATAGGAGGCAGGTTAACTGCGGTTAACGGCGACGGGCCCGGTGCTGTTGGTCACAGCGCCGGGCCCGCTCCGCGTTCCTTGCTCAGAGGGCTACTTGGTCCACTCCGACCAGGACATGTTCCAGCCGTTGAGGCCGTTGTCCGGCTGGATCGTGCTGTCGTGCGAGTTCTTCACGACCACGACGTCACCGATGAGCGAGTTGTCGAAGAACCAGGCCGCCGAGGTCTTCTTGCTCCAGGCACCGCGCACGTCCTGCAGACCGACGCAGCCGTGGCTGGTGTTGGTCGAACCGAAGATGCTGGAGGCACCCCAGTAGTTGCCGTGGATGAAGGTGCCCGAGGTGGACAGCCGCATTGCGTGCGGCACGTCCTTGATGTCGTACTCGCCGCCGAAGCCGACGGTGTCACCGTTCATCCGGGTCACCTTGAGCTTCTCGCTGATGACCATCTGGCCGTTGTACGTGGTGGTCGCCGGGGCGCCCGCCGAGATCGGGATGTCCTTGATCTGCTGACCGTCGCGGACGACCTTCATCCGGTGCGTGCTCGCGTCGACCGTGCTGACCTGCTTGCGGCCGATGGTGAAGGAGATCGTCTTGGCCTGCTTGCCGTAGACACCGGGGCGTCCCTCGACGCCGTCGAGGTTGAGCTTGACGGTCACCTTGGTGCCCGCGGCCCAGTACTCCTCGGGGCGGAAGTCGAGGCGGTCGTTGCCGAACCAGTGGCCCTCGACCGGGACGGACGGCTCGGCCGTCACCTTGATCGCGTTCTCGACCGCGTCCGGGTCGGTGATGCCGCGGGTGAAGTGGATCGAGACGGGCATCCCGACGCCGACCGTGGAGCCGTCCTCCGGGGTGTACTGCCCGATGAAGGTGTTCTGCGGAACCAGTGTGGTGAAGCTGGTGTCCTTCGCCGACTCACGGCCTTCCGAGTCCTTGGCGACCGCGTGGACCTTGTACTTGGTCGCCGCGGCCAGATGCTGGTCCGGCGCCCAGCTCGCGCCGTCCGCCGCGATCTTCCCCTCGACCTCGGCGCCCTTGGGGTCGGAGACCTTGACCGTGGTCAGCTTCCCCCGGTCGGCCGAGACCTTCAGCGCCCCGCTGGTCGCGACGGAGTCCGCGCCGTCCTTGGGCGCGATGGTCACCACGGCCTGCGAGGCGGAGGTGTCGTCGACCGTCCCCCCCTTGCCGCCCTTACCGCTGCCGGCGTCGTCTCCGCCGCCGCACGCCGTCACCAGCAACAGCAGCGCACCCAGTACCAGAGCCAGCAGTCCGGTGGACCCTCGCCCGCCCCGCACGCTGTTCGCCCCGGCCGATGTCCCCGATATCGGCTGCCCGTTCAATGTGGTCGTCTCCCCTCGCACGGCCTGGCCCCGCCAAGACCCCGGAAGCCCGAAGGCCCCCTCCCCCGCGCGCTGCACATGCGCGCTCAGCGAAAGATAATCACACCGGCCGTGGGGAAATGACCCCCCGGATGTCACCGTTCAGTCCCAAGTTGTCCCGGGCCTTCACCGGGTGGCGCGGGACGCGGCGGGCCGGGGCGGTCCTACGGGGCCTCAGCGGAGGGCGGAGCCTGCCTTCCACCGGGTCCAGTCCAGATTCCAGCCGCCGAGCCCGTTGTCCGGCGCGACCTGCCCGTCCTCGGAGTTGACGACCTCGACCACATCGCCGATGAGTGTCCGGTCGAAGAACCAGCCGGCCGGGGTTTCGCTGCTGCCGCCCCGCACGTCGCGCAGCCCGACACAGCCGTGGCTGACGTTGTCCGAGCCGAAGATGTCCTCGTCCGACCAGTAGTTGCCGTGCAGGAAGGTTCCGGACTCGGTGAGCCGGACGGCGTGCGGGACGTCCTTGATGTCGTACTCGCCGCCGAAGCCGACCGTGCGGCCGTCCATCCGGGTCATGTCGTGCATCTCGGTGACCACCATCTTCCCGTTGTACGTGGCCGTCGTCCCCGGGGCGCCCGCCGTGATCGGGACGGTGGAGACGGGCTCCCCGTCGCGGCGCACCTCCATGGTGTGCGCGGCCGCGTCGACCAGGGACGTCTGGGAGCGGCCGATCTCGAACACGACCTTCTTGTCCTGGGTGCCGTACACGTTCGGCGCGCCCTCCACATCGCGCAGCGCCATCTCGACGGTCACCTCGGTGCCCGGCTTCCAGTAGTCGGCGGGCCGGAAGTCGAGCCGGTCCTCGCCGAACCAGTGCCCCACCACCTCGACCGGCGGAACGGCGGTCACCCGGATCGCCTTCTGCACGGCCGCGCGGTTGGTGACCGGCCGGTTGAAGTCGAAGGAGACGATCATCCCGGTGCCGACCGTGGACCGGTTCTCCGGTTTGAAGTAACCGATGAAGCGGTGTTGGGGCACGACCGTGGCGAAGGTGGTGTGGCGGGCCGAGCGGTTCCCCGAGCCGTCCACGGCCACCGCGTCCACGCTGTACTTGGCGGCGAGCCCGAGCCGGCCCGCCCCTCCCAGGGGCGCCCAGGACCGGCCGTCGTCCGCGATCCGGCCCGGCACCTCCTGACGCTGCGCGTCCTCGATCCGCGTCACCTCGACACTCTCCAGCCGCCCGTCGGGGACCTTCACCGCGATCCGTTCGTCCGGGCCGATGTTCTTCGCCCCGTCCTGCGGGGTGACCTGGATCAGGTCCTGCGGCGGGTTTGCCTTCCCGCTGAAGATCGATCCGGCGCCGGTACAGCCGCTCAGTACGGCCAGCACGACGAGCAGTCCTGCCCATGTCAGCACGGTGGCCGGGTTCGCCACCGGCTTCTTCGCTACGTGGTTCACGTCCCCCCAACGACGGGGGCCGGTCGGGGGAAACGTGAGTGCGGGCGCCGGGGTGGGCAGAAACAGAGGGGAGGACCACACTCGGGGAGCCGCGGCCGGGACGCCGTGCGCTCCCTTTCGGTGCCGGTCCCCACGAGCCGCGGGAGGCGAGCAGGTGTCGAGCGCAGCCGAGCAGGAGGCAGTGCAGGAGCCGGAAACGGCCGCCGGGCGGCAGCGGCGGGAGGTCGTGCCGGGGCAGCCGCCCGCCGTGTGGCCCGGTGCCCCGACACCGCTCGGGGCCCGGTTCCGGGTGGGCCCCGACGGGGTCGCGGGCACCAACTTCGCGCTCTGGGCCGGTGGTTCGGAGGCCGTCGAACTCTGCCTCTTCGACGAGGACGGGACCGAGCACCGGCTCGTGCTGACCGAGCTGACCCATGAGATCCGGCACGGCTTCGTGCCGGGCGTACGGCCGGGGCAGCGCTACGGCTACCGGGTGCACGGCCGCTGGGACCCCTGGACCGGGGCCCGCTGGAACCCGGCGAAACTGCTGCTCGATCCGTACGCGCGAGCGGTGGACGGCTCGTTCACGCTTCCGGCCGAGGTGTACGGCCATGTGAGGGACTGGCCGCAGCAGCAGGTCGCCGACACCGTCCGCGACGAACGGGACTCCGCTCGTCACGTCCCCAAAGGGGTCGTGGTCCATGACGACGACGACTGGGCGGAGGACCGCCGGCCCAAGACCCCGTGGGCGGATTCCGTCATCTACGAACTGCATGTACGCGGCTTCACCAAGCTGCACCCGGGCATCCCCGAGGAGCTGCGGGGCACGTACGCCGGGCTCGCCCATCCGGCGGCGATCGGGCATCTGCTGCGGCTCGGGGTGACGGCGGTGGAACTGCTGCCGGTCCATCAGTTCGCCCACGAGGACCATCTGCTCCGGCGCGGGCTGCACAACTACTGGGGCTACAACTCCATCGGCTACTTCGCCCCGCACGCCGACTACTCGGCGAGCGGCACCGCGGGCCAGCAGGTCGGCGAGTTCAAGCGGATGGTGCGGGCCCTGCACGACGCCGGGATCGAGGTGATCCTCGACGTGGTCTACAACCACACGGCCGAGGCGGGCGAGCTCGGTCCGATGCTGTCGCTGCGCGGCATCGACAACCGCGGCTACTACCGGCTCCAGCCCGACGCCCGCAGATACGCCGACTACACCGGCTGCGGCCACACCCTGCACGTGGTCCGGCCGCAGGTGCTGCGGCTGATCACGGACTCGCTGCGCTACTGGGTGACGGAGATGGGTGTCGACGGCTTCCGCTTCGACCTGGCGGCCGCGCTGGCCCGCTCCATGCACGACGTCGACATGCTCTCGCCGTTCCTCGCGGTGATCGCCCAGGACCCGGTGCTGCGCCGGGTGAAGCTGATCGCCGAACCGTGGGACGTCGGCGACGGCGGCTATCAGGTGGGCGCCTTCCCGCCGCTGTGGACCGAGTGGAACGACCGCTACCGGGGCGCCGTACGGGACTTCTGGCGCGGCGCCCTGCCCGACGTACGCGACCTCGGCTACCGGCTGACCGGGTCCAGCGATCTCTATGCGTGGGGCGGCCGGCGCCCGTACGCCTCGGTCAACTTCGTCACCGCGCACGACGGCTTCACCCTGCGCGACCTGGTGAGCTACGAGCACAAGCACAACGAGGCCAACGGCGAGGGCAACCGGGACGGCACGAACGACAACCGGGCCTGGAACTGCGGTGCCGAGGGCGAGAGCGAGGACCCCGGGATCAACGCGCTGCGCCGCCGCCAGCTGCGCAATCTGCTGACCACGCTGCTGCTGTCGACGGGGGTGCCGATGCTGGTCGCGGGCGACGAGATGGGCCGTACCCAGGGCGGCAACAACAACGCCTACTGCCAGGACAACGAGGTCGGCTGGCTGGACTGGTCGCTGCTCGAACAGCCCGTCTGGCGGGAGCTGACCGAGCTGACGGCGCGGGTGCTGCGGCTGCGCCACAGCCATCCGGTGCTGCGCCGCCGGGCCTTCTTCTCCGGGCTGCCACAGGCGGCGGACGGGCTGCGGGACCTGGCGTGGTTCACCCCGGGGGGTACGGAGATGACCGAGGCCGACTGGTACGCGCCGGCCGCCACGGTCGGGCTCTATCTCTCCGGGCGCGACATCCCCGGCCGGGACGCGCGGGGCGAACAGATCACGGACGACAGCTTTCTGGCGATCCTGCACGCGGACCACCGGCCGTCCGGCTTCCGGCTCCCCGGGCCGCCGTGGGCACAGAGCTACGAGCTGGTCCTGGACACCTCGCGGGAGGACCAGGCCACGGCCCCCGGCACCACCCACCCGGGCGACGGGACGCTGACCGTGCCGCCCAGGTCGGTGCAGCTGCTGCGCGTCACGGGGTGAGCGGGGTGAGCGGGTGCGGCCGGGTCAGCCGAGGATGCCCCGGTCGTAGCCGATCGCCACGGCCGCGGCCCGGTCCTTGGCGCCCAGCTTGGCGAAGACATGGGTGAGATGGGTCTTCACGGTCGCCTCGCTGATGAACAGCTCGGCGGCGATCTCCCGGTTCGACGTGCCCTTCGCGACGAGTTCGAGCACCTCGCGCTCGCGGACCGACAGCGCCTCGCCGCCCGCCGCGGGGGTGCGCACCCGCGAGATGAGCCGGGAGGCGACGGCGGGCGAAAGCACGGTACGGCCGTCGGCGGCGGCGCGGACGGCGGTGAACAGCTCGTCGCGGGGCGCGTCCTTGAGCAGATAGCCGGTCGCCCCGGCCTCGATCGCGGGCAGGGTGTCGGAGTCGGTGTCGTACGTGGTGAGGACCAGCACCTTGGACCGGGCACCGCGCCCGGCCAGTTCGGCGATGGCGGCGACTCCGCCGCCGCCCGGCATCCGCAGGTCCATCAGGACGACATCGGGGTCCAGCCGGACCACCAGATCGACCCCCTCCACCCCGTTCGACGCCTCTCCGAGGACCTCGAAGCCCGGGGCCGAATCGAACATGCCGCGCAGACCGTCCCGTACGACGGGGTGGTCGTCGACGACGACGAGCGTGATGACGCGTGCGGATTCCTGAGCCATGGCAGGCCAACCGTACTGGTCATCGGGTGTGCCGGACCAGGAGGACCCGGGCGCTGACCGCCGTGCCGCGGCCCGTCTCCGTCTCCACCTCGACGGTGCCCGCGATGCGCTCGGCGCGAGCCCGCATGCCACCGAGCCCGAAGCCGCCCGCACCGCTGTACGGCGGCAGGGCGGCCGGATCGAAGCCGCAGCCGTCGTCCCGTACGTCCAGGGTGAGTTCGTCCCCCATGAACGAGAGCGTGACACCGACCCGGGAGGCCCCGGCGTGGCGGCCGACGTTGGCGAGGGCCTCCTCGGCGATCCGGAGAAGGGTGGCGGCGATCTCGTCGTGGACCGGCTCGACGGTCCCGGTGACGGTGAACTCGGCCCGGACTCCTTGGCGTTCCGCCCAGTCGGTGACCGTGCGCTTCAGCGCGCCCGGCAGGTCGTCGTGTTCCAGTGCGGCGGGGACCAGGTCGTGGACCGAGCGACGCGCCTCGCCGAGGCTGTGCCGGCCAGGGCGGCGGCGCGGTCCAGGTGCACCCGGGCCAGCGCCGGGTCGGTGTCGCCGATCGAGGTCACCACCTGGAGCTGGGCGATGATGCCGGCCAGGCCCTGGGCCAGGGTGTCGTGGATCTCGGCGGCGAGCCGGCGGCGCTCGTCGGCGACGCCCGCCTCGCGGGCCTGGACCAGGAGCTGGGCGTGCAGCCCGGCGTTCTCCGCCAGGGCCTGTTCGAGGCGGGCGTTGGCCGACTCCAGTTCGGCGATGGTGTCGACCTGGGTGCGGGCGTGGTCGGCCTCGCGGTCGCCGATCTTGGCGAAGACCATGGTGAGGGTGGCGTGCAGGCCGAACAGGGCGGCGAAGGCGACCCAGTTCATCAGGGAGACCGGCGGCAGGCCGCTGCCGCACTGCGCGCCCGCCATGATGACGGCGGTGGCCAGCAGCGCGGGACGGACGGCCCGGCGCGGGAGCAGTCGGCCGGTGTCGAAGTATCCGAGGATCGCGAACACCGAGAAGAACGGGTTGCACCAGGTCAGTGCGAAGGCGAGCGCGAAGCGGGCGACGTAGTAGAACTGCGACGCCCGCGATTTGGGAGGAACGGCCGGCCTGACCCTCCCCCACCACAGCTGAAGGGCGAAGGCCACCGGCACCAGCACTACGACGGCGTACACGTCCGCGCGGTCCATGATGAGCGGGGAGGTCACGGCCGAGACGACGGTGCTCAGGCCGAGGAACCCGTAGGGCGCGTACCTGAAGAACCGTTCCCACCCCAGCTCGGCGCTCATCGTGCGCTTCCTGTGCGCCGTTGCCGTGTCCCACGCTTTCATGGACGCAGTCTCCACGTCCCCCGCGTGACGGTCACTCCCACCGGAACAGGCGGGTCGCGAGCAGCGTCACCAGGGCCGTCCACACCGCCATCACACCGAGCTGGGTGAAACCGGGCCAGCCGCCGGACGCCGCCCGGTCCAGCGCCTCGGACGCCGCGCCGAACGGGGTGAGCCGGACGATGTTCCGGAGGGTGTCGGGCATCGACTGCACCGGGATCCAGACGCCGGCGGTGAACATCATCAGGAGGTTCACGACCGAACTGATGCCGGCGGACGCCTTGGTCGTACGGGAGAGGGCGCAGAGCAGTGCGCCGACGGTCAGCACGCTCGCCGTCGACAGGAGCAGCGCCAGGGCATGGCCGACGGGCTGTCCGGGCAGTTCGACGCCGAAGGCGACCCGGCCGACGGCCATCGCCAGTGCGGCGGAGCCGAGGGCGGCGGCGCCGTGCAGGGCGATCTGCGCGGTGAGCAGCGCGGAGGGGCGTACCGGCGTGGTGGACATCCGGCGCAGGATGCCGCGTTCGCGGTAGCCGGTGAGTACGGGCGGCATGGCCTGCAGCCCGGACATGATCACGGCGAGCAGCACCGCCACCGGTACGTACAGATCGATGACGCGCCGGCCGCCGAGTGCGTCGTCGGGGTCCCGGAAGGAGGGGATCAGGCCGAGGATCGTCATGAGCGCGGTCGGGAAGACGAGGATCCAGAACAGGGCGGCGGGTTCGCGGAGGAAGAGCCGGGTCTCGGACCTGAGCACCGCCTTGCGCGCGGATGCCGGTGCGGGTGCCGTCGCGGCCTGCGCCGTGGCCGGGTTCGCCGTGGTCATCTCAGGCCGCCTGTTCTGTGAGGTCGAGGAAGGCGTCGTCGAGCGTCGCCTCGGAGATGCGGAGCCGGTGTGCGGTGATGCTGTGCCGGGCCAGCAGGGAGATCACGGCGTTGACCGTCTCGTCGGTGCCGCTGATGACGATCCGGTCGTCCTCGCGCCCCACGGAGGCCGCGCCGGGCAGCTGCCCCAGCTCGGTGTCGGTGAGCGGCCGCGACGGGGTGAAGGAGATGACCGTGGAGCTGTCCGCCTTGCCGATCAGGCCGGACGGGGTGTCGAGGGCGACGACCTTCCCCTTGTCGATGACGGCGATCCGGTCGCAGAGCTTCCTGGCCTCCTCCATGAAGTGGGTGACCAGCAGAACGGTGACGCCGCTGTCGCGTACGTCCTCGATCAGCTTCCAGGTGTCCCGGCGGGCCCGTGGGTCCAGGCCGGTGGTCAGCTCGTCGAGCACCACCACGCGCGGGTTGCCGACCAGGGCGAGCGCGATGGACAGCCGCTGCTTCTGACCGCCGGACAGCTTGGCGAAGCGGGTGCCGTACGCGGTGTGCAGGCCGAGCCGTTCGGCGAGCTCCCGCCAGTCGGCGGGGGCCGGGTAGAAGGCGCTGTACAGCTCCAGCGCCTCGGCCACGGTGAGTTTGGGCTGGAGTTCGCTCTCCTGGAGCTGGGCGCCGAGCAGCCGGGTGACCCGGTCGTGGTCGGCGACGGGGTCGAGTCCGGCGACGCGGACCGTACCGGCGTCGGGAACCCGCAATCCCTCGACGCACTCGACGGTGGTGGTCTTGCCCGCGCCGTTGGGGCCGAGGATCCCGAAGATCTCCCCCTCGTCGACGGCGAAGCTCACTCCGTCGACCACGGTGCGCCCGGCGTACGCCTTCTGCACCCCGTTCACTTCGATGATTGCCATGACCCCGAGCATCGCGTCGCGGGGTCCGGCGCACCATCGTCCATCGCGCTCGAAGGGGCATCAGCCGATCGGTTGATACGGGCTACGACCTGCGTTCCCCGGGCCCGGCCACCGCCCGTCGGCCGAAAAAACCACATGAGCGATGTCAGGGTGAACCGTAGGCTCGACTGTGATGCCCGAAAAACATGCAGAGCCCAAGGACCGGTCCACCGTTCAGTCCCTGTTGCGGTTGTGGCCTTATGTGAAGCCGGTACGCAAGCGTCTGTTCGGCGCCGCGCTGGTGGCGATCGCCGCGTCCTGCGTCGGCCTGGTGATCCCCCTCGTACTGAAGTGGATCGTCGACGGGCCGGTGGCGGACCGCGACCCGGGCGGGGTCTGGCTCGGCGCGCTGTACCTGCTGCTGCTGGGCATCGGCGAGGCGGCGCTGTTCGGGGTGCGACGGTGGATGGTGGCGCGGCCGCTGGCCGGGGTCGAGGCGGCGATGCGGGCCGATCTGTACCGGCATCTCCAGCGGCTGCCGGTGGCGTTCCACGACCGCTGGCCGTCGGGGCAGTTGCTCTCACGTGCGACCACGGACCTGATGCTGTTGCGTCAGTTCCTGGCCTTCCCGCTGACCTTCCTGCTGGTCAACGGGGCGACGATCCTGATCGGCTTCGTCATCCTGCTGATGCAGCAGTGGACGCTGGGACTGGTGCTGCTCACTCCGGTGGTGCCGATGGTGATCATCTGCCTGGTCTTCGAGACGAAGTTCTCGGCGGTGGCGCGCCGGGCCCAGGACCAGGTCGGTGATCTGACGACGGTCGTCGAGGAGAGTGTGCTCGGCATCCGCATCATCAAGGGCTTCGGCCGGCACCGCAGCCAGGCCCTCTCCTTCCGTTCCCTCTCGGAGCGGCTGCGCACCACGGAGCTGGGCAAGGCCCGTCTCCTCGCGGGCATCTGGGGCTCCATCACCCTGATCCCGGAGCTGGCCATCGGTGCGGCACTGGTGCTCGGCACGGTCCAGGTCGCGGACGGCGGCCTCTCCGCGGGCACCCTGGTCGCCTTTCTCTCCACCGCGCTCGCGCTGCGGTGGCCGGTCGAGTCGATCGGCTTCCTGCTGGCGATGAGCCAGGAGTCGGCGACGGCGACCGAGCGGTTCTTCGAGGTGATGGACGTGGCCGAGGAGGACGACGCGCCCACCGTCGCCGGGCAGGCCCCGGAGAGCGGACCGTCCCGCGGTGAAATGGTCTTCGAGGGCGTGGAGTTCCGCTATCCCGACGCGGCGCCCGGCTCCGTGCCCGTGCTGTCCCGTATCGATCTGCGCATCCGGCCCGGCGAGACGATGGCCCTGGTCGGGGCGACGGGTTCCGGGAAGACGACGCTCACCGCCCTGGTGCCGCGGCTGCACGAGGCCACCGCGGGGCGGATCACCCTGGACGGTACGGACATCACCACCATGCCCCGGGAGCGGCTGCGCGAGCTGGTGTCCGTGGCCTTCGAGGAGCCGACGCTCTTCTCGGCGAGCGTCGGGGAGAACGTGCTGATGGGCGCCGCGGGGGCCGGGGAGGACGAGTTGCGCAGGGCACTCGCCATCGCCCAGGCCGACTTCGCGCACGATCTGCCCGAGGGCGTGGGCACCCAGGTCGGCGAGCAGGGCCTCAGCCTCTCCGGCGGACAGCGGCAACGGCTGGCGCTGGCCCGCGCCGTGGTCGGCCGGCCGCGCTTCCTGGTCCTGGACGATCCGCTCTCCGCACTGGACGTGCACACGGAGGCGCTGGTGGAGGCCGCGCTGCGGCGGGTCCTGGCGGAGACCACGGCGATCGTGGTCGCGCACCGGCCGTCCACGGTGATGCTCGCGGACCGGGTGGCGCTGCTCTCGGAGGGCCGGATCGCCGCCGTCGGCACCCATCAGGAACTGCTGCGCAGCAGCCCCGAGTACGCCTGGCTGATGTCGGGCGCCGAGGGCGCGGCGGACGCGCCCGCCGAGGACGCCTTCCCCGACCTGTCCGCCGAGGACCTCCTCGCCGAGAAGGGCACCCGATGACCAGTACGACGACCGCGGACTCCTCCCCCGCCGAGGACGCGGCGGACGCCGCGGGCCCCGAGGGCGCCGGGGACCGCTTCGACCGGGACGATCTGCCCACCCCGCCCGGCGCGACCCGGGCACTGCTGAGATCGCTGCTGCGGCCGATGAAGGCCCGGATGGCGCTGACCGCGCTGCTGCTGCTGGTCCAACAGGCCGCGGTCCAGGCCGGCCCGCTGCTCGTCGCGTACGCCATCGACAGCGGGGTGCCCGCGTTCCGGGACGCGGACTACGGGCCGTTGATCGCGGTGGCGGTCGGGTACGCGCTGTGCTCGGCGGTGGCCGGGGGCATGCAGTACGCGTTCGTCCGGGTCGCCGCCCTGATCAACCAGGACGCGCTGCTCGATCTGCGCGGGCGGATCTTCCGTCATGCGCAGGCGCTCAGCGTGGACTTCCACGAGCGCTACACCTCGGGCCGGCTGATCTCCCGTTCCACCACGGACGTGGAGTCGCTGCGGGAGCTGCTCAGCGAGGGACTTCAGGAGCTGATCGGCGTCGTCCTGTCCTTCGTCTCCATCTCGTTGATGCTGCTCTGGCTGGACTTCGGTCTGGGCGCGCCGGCCGTGCTCTCCTTCGTCCCGCTGTATCTGCTGGTGCGGCGCTTCCAGCGGCGGGCCGGAGTGCTGTACGCCGAGCGGTCGTCGGCGATCGCCGCGGTCATCGTGAAGTTCGCGGAGACGATGAACGGCATCCGCCCCGTCCAGGCCTTCCGCCGCGAGCCCGTCAACGACGCGCACTTCGAGGGCCTCAACAACACGCACCGGTGGACCAACGGCAGCGCGATGCTGGAGATGGGGCGCTATGTCGTCGGCTCCCGGCTGGTCGCCAACACCGCGGTCGCCGGAATCGTGCTCTGGGGGGCGTACCGGGTGGCCTCGGGCACCCTGGCGCTCGGGGTGCTGGCCGCGGCCGTGCTCTATCTGCGCCGGCTGTACGACCCGATCGACCGGCTCGGCATGTTCCTCAACTCCTACCAGTCGGCCGCTGCCTCGCTGGAGAAGATCGCGGGTCTGCTGGCCCAGACCCCGTCCGTCCCCGAGCCGTCGAACCCGCGCGAGCTGCCGGCCCTCACGGGCGAACACCCGGGCCGCGAGGTCGTCTTCGACCAGGTGCGCTTCGCGTACCGCACGGGCGGCGAGGTGCTGCCCCGCTTCGATCTGACGGTCCCGGCCGGGCAGACCGTCGCCGTGGTCGGATCGACGGGCGCGGGCAAGTCGACGCTGGCCAAGCTGCTGGCCCGGTTCTACGACCCGACGGACGGCCGGGTGCTGCTCGACGGTACGGATCTGCGCGACCTGGCCGTGCCGGAGCTGCGGCGAGGCGTGGTGATGGTGACCCAGGAGGCCTTCCTGTTCTCCGGGACGGTCGCCGAGAACATCGCGATCGGCAACCCGGACGCGACCCGTGCGGAGATCGAGCAGGCCGCCAAGGCGATCGGCGCGCACGATTTCATCAGCGGACTGCCCGACGGATACGACACCGACGTACGCAAGAGGGGCGGCCGGATCTCGGCCGGCCAGCGCCAGTTGGTCGGCTTCGCCCGCGCCCTGCTGGCGAACCCGGCGGTGCTGATCCTCGACGAGGCGACGAGCTCGCTGGACGTCCCCGGCGAGCGGGCGGTGCAACGGGCCATGGACACGGTGCTGCACGGCCGCACCGCGGTGGTGATCGCCCACCGCCTCTCCACGGTGGAGATCGCGGACCGGGTCCTGGTGATGGAGCACGGCCGCATCGTGGAGGACGGCGCCCCGGCCGAACTCATCGCCGGCACGGGCCGCTTCGCGGGGCTGCACCGGGCGTGGCGGGAGAGCCTGACGTGAGCGGCCTCCGTGTAGGATCCGCGATTCGGTGCGCACTGTGCTCGTGGGGTGCGCACCGAATGCGCAATTCCAGGAATCTGTGCGCACTGACTCCGGACAGTAACTAGCTACCGCCGTATGACCGTTCAGGTTTCAGCCCGGGTACGTGGGACGTGCGAACAGCCGATAGCGTCAGTCCGCTACGACGGCATGTGCCGGACTTCCTGCTGGTCATGGAGTGGGGAGTGGTGCAGGTGGTGAACGTCAAGCCTGCAGATCGGCTCACGGATCCACAAATCACGGAGGCGTTGGCCTGGCCGGGTGAACTGGTCGAACGCCACGGTTGGGAGTACGAAATCTGGTCCGGGGCGGATCGGGTGGTCCTGGAGCACGTTCGGTTCCTCGCGGCCTGCCGCAGTCCCGGCGTGGTCCCAGAGGCCGAGATCGAACGGGCTTGGGACAGCGTGCAGGACGTTGATCGGCTCGGGGTCGCCGAGCGGCGGCTGGCGGCCGGGCGCCCCGACCACGAGGCGCGAACGCCACTTTTGGCACTGGTGTGGTCTGGGCGGCTGACCACTGATCTATCCCACCCGTTGCCAACTGTCGATCTCTTGCGAGCCTTCGCGCCGGGACGCGCAGGGCACTCAGTGCCGTCCCCGGTCTCCCGGACGACTCGGCCAGCGATCACTAACGTGTGGTAGATGAAAGATTCGTACATGGATCCGGGGACCCCGGACTGTCGCAGCGCCATGCGGTACCTGTGGTGGCTGATCACCAGTCAGCGCCGTCGGATCGCCGCCGGTGCGCTGCTTGGCAGCGCCTGGATGCTCTGTCTGACGTTGCCGCCGTACTTACTGTCCCGCGCCATCGACGACGGGCTGGAACCAGGACAGCAGTCCGCACTGGTCGGCTGGGTCGCGGCGTTGTTGGGTGTGGGGGTGTTGAACGCGTGGCTGGCCATCATGCGACACCGCACGATGACCAGGGTGCGGCTGGACGCCGCCTTTCGTTCTGTACAGGTTGTGGTCATGCAGGCGACCAGGCTGGGCGGGGCGCTGCCGCGCCGGGTCACGGCCGGGGAAGTCGTCACGATCGGGTTCGGCGACGTCGCCGTGATCGCCAACACGCTGACCATCACCGGCCCCGGTGTCGGCGCGGTCCTCGCCTATGTCGTTGTGGCCGCGCTGCTGCTGACCGTTTCGCCGCTGCTCGCCGTGGTGGTGCTGCTCGGTGTGCCACTGCTCGCGGTGTTGGTCGGTCCACTGCTGGGGCGGCTGCAGGGCGTCGAGGCGACGTACCGGGAGCAGCAGGGCGGGCTCGCCGCTCGTTTCGAGGACATTGTCGGGGGCTTACGCGTCCTCAATGGTATTGGCGGTAAGGAGGTGTATGCCGAGCGCTACCGGCGCGGCTCGCGGACGTTGCAGGCGGAGGGGTACCGCGTCGGCGCGGTGACCAGCTGGATCCAGGCCCTTGGTGTCGGCCTTCCCACCCTGTTCCTCGGGGCCGTGACCTGGCTGGCGGCCCGGATGGCCGCTCAACAGGCCATCACTCTTGGCGAGTTGGTTGCCGTCTACGGCTACGTCGCGGTCCTTGTGGTGCCGGTCTCGTTCTTCATCGAGGGCGGCTACGACCTCAGCCGGGGACTGGTCGCTGCCCGCAGAGTCATACGTTTCCTGGCTCTGGAGCCCGATTCCGTCGACAGGGACGCGGCTTCGGACGGGCCCGGGTCGCCGTCCACGCTTCGTGATCCGGCATCCGGCGTCGAGGTGGCGCCCGGAAGACTGACCGCATTGGTCAGCGCCCGGCCGTCGGAGTCTGCGGCGGTGGTCGACCGTCTCGGCCGATTCGTCGAGTCGGCCGCGACCTGGGGCGCGATACGCCTCGACGAGATCGACCTGACGCACGTTCGCCGGCGGATCCTCGTCGCCGACAACGAGGCCGATCTGTTCGCCGGTTCGCTGCGCGAGGTGATCTGCGGCAAGTGGGACCGGGACGAGGAAACCATCGGTCGCGGTGTCCACGCGGCCATGGCGCAGGACATCGTCCGCAGCCTGCCGGACGGGCTCGACTCGCCCGTCGACGCGCAGGGCCGCAACCTCTCCGGAGGTCAGCGGCAGCGCATCCGGCTGGTCCGGACCCTGCTCGCCGATCCCGAGGTACTCCTCGCGGTCGAGCCCACCTCTGCGGTCGATGCACACACCGAGGCGGCCATCTCGACCCGACTGCGCGCCGCACGGTCCGGCCGCACCACAGTCGTCACCAGCACGTCACCGCTCCTGCTGGACCAGGCGGACACCGTGTACTACCTGGTCGACGGCTCCGTCGCGGCCGTCGGCAGCCATCGTGAACTCCTGGACCGGCAGCCCGGCTACCGCCTCCTGGTGTCCCGCAGCGTGGATGACGACGGCCACGACCGCCCGGACGAAGGAACCGTCCCGCCGTTCCAGGAGGCCGTGCGATGACTGCCGGCTCCCAGCCGACGGCCCGAGCCCTGCCCATCGCCGAACCATTTCGGATACGCCAGGCGGCGCTCCGGCTGATCCGACTGGACGCTCGCGCTTTCGCCGCCATGATCGGCCTCAACGCGCTGGCCGCAGGTGCCGGACTCGTCGGCCCGTGGCTGCTCGGCCGCATCATCGACGAGGTCAGGGCCGGCAGCGGAGTGTCCACAGTGGACCGCCTTGCGCTCACCATCCTCGTCTTCGCACTGGCGCAGCTCCTCCTGGTCCGTTATGCCGGCTACGTCGGACACCGCTTCGGCGAGCGGACCCTGGCGCGTATCCGTGAGCAGTTCGCCGACCGGGCGCTCGCGCTGCCCGCCGCGGTGGTCGAGCGGGCCGGCACAGGCGACCTGATGACCCGTGGCACCACCGATGTCGCCGCGGTCGGCGCCGCCCTCCGGGATGCCGGGTCCGAGGTCCTCATCGCCGGAGTCCAGGTGTTGTTCATCCTCGGTGCGGTCTTCGCGCTTGACCCGCTGCTCGGTGCGTGCGGGGTGCTGGGCCTGCTCGGTATCCGGTTCGCCGCCCGCTGGTATCTGCGCCGAGCCCTCATCGCGTACCTTGCCGAGGGAGCCGCCAACTCGGCTCTCGCGGAGCAACTCGCGGCCACCGCTGCCGGCGCCCGCACCGTCGAAGCCCTCGGCCTGCAGCAGCGCCGCATCACGGCATGCCAAGAGGAGATCGAAAGGTGCCGGAGCACCCGGACCCGAACACTGTTCCTGCGCAGTGTGCTCTTCCCGGCCGTGGACATCTCCTACGTCATTCCCGTGGTCGGTGTCCTGCTGATCGGCGGCGTGCTGCACGATCACGGCACGATGAGCCTCGGCGCAGTGGTCGCCTCGGCCCTGTACCTGCGGCAGCTCTCCCAGCCCCTGGACACCATCCTGCAGCGGATCGAGCAACTGCAAAGCAGCAGCGCCTCCTTCGCCAGGGTCGAGGGCCTCGGCCCGGCACCGCAAGCACCACCGGCCGCCTCCCCCACACCGACCGACGACCGGATCGAAGTGGCCGATGTGCGCTACGCCTACGACGACGGAAGCGACGTCCTGCACGGCGTCAACCTGACGGTCCTGCCCGGCGAGCGACTGGTGATCGTCGGCCCCTCCGGTGCGGGCAAGACCACCTTGGGCAGACTGCTGGCAGGCATGGACACACCGCACACCGGCTCAGTGACGGTAGGGCAGGTCCCGGTCGCCGACCTGGACCCCGACCAGCTGCGCCGACACGTCGTCCTCGTCACCCAGGAGCACCACGTGTTCCTCGGCACGGTCCGGGACAACCTGCAGATCGCCTCGGCCGGTGCCACCGATACCGAACTGCGCGCGGCGCTCGCCGCCGTCGGCGCCGACTGGGCCGACGAGCTGCCGGACGGCCTGGACACCGATCTGGGCCACGGAGGACACCGGCCGGACGGTGCCCAGGCGCAGCAGCTCGCCCTGGCGCGCGTGGTGCTGGCCGACCCACACACGCTGATACTCGACGAGGCCACCGCGCTCCTGGACCCGAGGACCGCCCGGCACACGGAGCGGGCGCTGGCCGCCGTGCTCGAAGGCCGGACCGTCGTCGCCATCGCCCACCGCCTGCAGACGGCCCACGACGCCGACCGGGTGGCCGTGATGGAGGACGGCCGGATCACCGAACTGGGCACCCATGACGAGCTCGTGACGGCCGACGGCGCCTACGCCGCACTCTGGCGCTCCTGGCACGGCGAACGGCCGCCCGCACCCTGAGCCGGCGCCCCATCGCCGCCCCGGACAGATCTCGCGGGTTCTGTGCTGCCCCTACCGACTGTGACCGACCGTGGAGAGCCAGCGGCGCCGATTGCTCGGGGCGGGTGGAGGCCGTCCATGGGCGGCGGCCTACGAAACCGGGGGACCGGGGGCCGACAGGGCGATCGCCGCGGCGGGGCACAGGTCGACGGCCTCACGAACCGAGTCCCGCGCCCCGGCGGACGGCTCGGGTCGCAGCACGATCGCCTTGCCGTCGTCCTGACGCTGGTCGAACACCTCACCGGCCGTCAGCACGCACATTCCGGAGCCGACGCAGCGCTCGGCGTCCACGGTGATCCTCATCGGTCACGCCTCCCAGGTGACCGGGAGGCTCTTCACCCCGTAGACGTCCGCGGTCTCCGGACGCAGCGCAACCTCCTCGGGCGGTACGGCCAGACGCAGTGTGGGGAAGCGGTTGAACAGCGCGGGGAACGCGACCTTCATCTCGACACGGGCCAGCTGCTGCCCCAGGCACTGGTGGATGCCGTGGCCGAAGGCCAGGTGCCCGCCGTCCTGCCTGCGGAGGTCGAGCACATGGGGGTCGGCGAAGCGCTCGGGGTCGCGGTTGGCGGTGTTGTACGACAGGATCACCCGCGAGCCCGCCTCGATGGTCCGGCCGCCCACCTCGACGTCCTCCAGCGCCGTCCTCATGAACGTCTTCGCGACACTGAGGTATCGCAGCAGTTCCTCCACGGCCCGGTCGGTGAGCGCGGGATCGGCGCGCAGCGCGGCCAGTTGCTCCGGGTTGCGCAGCAGCGCGAAGGTGCCGAGGGCAAGCATGTTCGCGGTGGTGTCGAGCCCGGCCGCCAGCAGGAGCAGGGCCATCCCCCTCAGTTCCTCGTCGGTCAGATCGCTGTCGGTGAGGTCGCTGAGCACGTCGTCGGTGGGGTTCGCGCGTTTGGCGGCCACCAGCTCCGCGAGGTAGTGCTGGGTCCCCGTATAGGCCGCGATCAGGTCCTCGTCGCTCGTCTCCCCGTTCATGAACGAGTCGACCTGCTCCTGGAAGGAACCCCGGTCCCGGTACGGCACCCCCAGCAGTTCACAGATCACGATGGCGGGGATGGGCTTGGCGAACGCGGTCACCAGGTCCGCCGACGGCCCGGCCTCCTCCATGGCGTCCAGGTGGTCGGCGGTGATCTGCTCGATGCGCTCGGTGAGCAGTCGCATCCGTCGTACGGTGAACTTGCCCATCAGCGGCTTTCGATAGCGGCTGTGCCGGGGCTCGTCCATGAGGAGGAACTCGCCGGGCGGCGCCGGGGGTGCCTTCATGTCTCCGTAGTCGATGGTCGGGTGGAGCATGAGCTCCTTGCGTGAGCTGAACCGCGAGTCGGCCAGGACCGACCTGACCAGGTCGTATCCGGTGATCAGCCAGCCGGGCTGTCCACCGGGGAAGGTGTAGTGGCTGATGGCGCTGTGCCGGCGGGCGTCGACCAGCTCTGCCGGCGGGTCGAAGGGGCAGCCGGACGGACGCGCCGTCGGCGTCGTCGCGACGGTGTGCAGGAATTCACCCATGACCATCCCTCATCTCGCGATAGTGCGCGTTTGACGATGCTCGAAAGCTACGTTGCATTCAGAATGACTGTCAATAAACAGAATTGCATTTCCCCAGGTGAACTGCGGAAAATTGATGCAATGACGCTGGACTCGAATGCAATATCGCGTTGCAATGAATGATGGCGAAAGCAATACTGACGGCATGCCAGGAGAACGGTTGACCCAGCAGGACCGCCAGCGCATCGCGGCCGGAATCGCCGACGGGCTCTCCTACGCCGAGATCGCGAGGCGGCTCGACCGGCCGACCTCGACGATCAGCCGGGAGATCGGACGCAACGGCGGCTCCGGCGGCTACCAGCCCCAGCGGGCGCACCGGGCGACGGGCCGGCGAGCGCGGCGCGGCACACCGACACCCCCGCGCGCGGCCGGACCACCGGGTGACAGGGCGGGAGAGGAGATCATCGAGATGGCGGTCCGGGCGGGGCTGCCGAGGATGACCGCACGCGTGCACGTCGACCTGCTGCTGTCCGAGGACGGCAGGCGCACCGCGGCCGAACTGACCCGCAGGCTGAAGGTCAGCCCCGCCTCTGTCTCCTTGGCCGTGAACTACCTCGTCCAGCACGGCTATGTCCGGCGCGAGCGCGATCCGCAGCGGCGTCGCGACATCTACGTGATCGACGACGAGGCCTGGTACCAATCCATCGTCCTCAGCACGCGGCAGACGCTCGAAGCGGCGCAGTCCGCGATGGCCACGGCGGAGGCGGCCGGGCCCGACAGCCCCGTGGGGCGGCGGATGGCCAAGGCAGGGGCATTCCTGGAGCGGGTCAGCCTGGACATCATGGAGTCGGCCGACCGCTGGCGCAGCCTCCTGGCGTGAGGGGGCTCGGACGAACCCGGGCAGCCGGCCGACCAGTTCCCGAGGACGCCCCGGATCGCCCGCGGCGGGCGATGAATCACTGCCCTGCCCGGCCCGATCACACATCACCCGGTCCACAGCTCTTACGCCTGATCATGCGCCTGGCAGCCGCGGCGCCGCACCACTCCCACCAACGGCACCGCACCCCGAAGGGGGCGATCGGCGCATGACCAAGCCTGGGAGCGCGGTGTGCCACAGAATCATGACCGGCTCCCCCGTGCCGGGCGGACGGTGTGGCTAGTGCCGCATCAGGCAACCTTTGCCCTGTTGTGATGTGACGCGCCGTCCGGGTGCTGTGGTGGACGGCGCGTGGGCGTCATTCTGTCCGGGT
>NZ_JBEXPH010000067.1:0-42669 GCF_040611955.1 Streptomyces sp. NPDC006510
GACCAGTGCCAGGGCGGCCACCGCCGCCCCCGCGGTCAGGCCCGCTCCGGCAAGTGCTCCGCGGCGGCGGACAAGGGTGCGCCGGCCGGCCGCGACCGCCGTGTCGACGCTGGTCCGCAGAGGCGGCTCGTCACGGAGCCCGGCCTCCAGAAGGGTCTTGACATCGTGGTTGTTCATCGCAGTACGACCTTCCTTCGAGTGGAATCGGCTGGAGGGGCGAACGCCCCGAACGTGTCGGAGTCCGCGTCGTCTCCCAGGAGGGAACGCAGGCGGGTCAGTGCCCGCGCGGTATGGCTCTTCACCGTGCCGGTGGAGCAGCCCATGGCCGCGGCGGTCGCGGCGATGTCCAGATCGGCCCAGTAGCGCAGCACCACCACCGCCCGCTGCCGCGGCGGCAGGACGGCCAGCGCGGCACGTACCTGGAGCCCCAGTGCCGGGTCCGCACAGGGCTCGGCGCGGTCGGGCAGTACGCAGGAGGGCTGTTCGCGACGCCAGCGCCGCCGCATGTGGTCGACGCAGGCCCGGGTCAGTACGCGGTGGGCGTACGCCTCCATGTTCCGTATCTGGCGTCGCCGCCCCCACACGGAGTACAGCTTCGCCAGTGCCGTCTGCGTGATGTCCTCGGCATGGTGCCAGTCACCGCACATCAGGTAGGCGGTGCGGCGCAGGTGCACCAGCCGCTCCTGGGCGAAGCCGCGGAATTCCTCCAGGTCACCGGTACGCAATGCGTGCCTCCGTTCGTCTCTGCCCCCTTCGACGGAGCGGGCCGGATGCGGGGATGTCACGAGCCGCCAGATCTCTCCGAATATTTTTTTCTGACGCCCAGTGACCTCCCCGCGCCCGGCCCGCTCCGTCGTTCCTGTCGAGACATGGAGACGACCGGCGCCCGCGTCCGGAGCGTCCGCCCCCGCGGTACGGGCGGACGCTCCCGCGGGGCCACGCGATTGAGAGGACACGTATGCGAGGCATACGTACGGCAGGCCCGCCGACCGCCGTCGTGCTGGGCGCACTGCTGATCGGTACGGCGGCCGCACCGCCCGCCGGGGCGGCCCCGCCCCGCGCGGCCACGGCGGCCGGGGCGGGGTCGGTGGTGCAGATGACGCTCATCACGGGCGACAAGGTCACCGCCCGGGTCGGCGCCGACGGCACGGTGTCCGTGGTCACGGTACGGCCCGGCCCCGGGCGCGAGGACATCGCGTTCACCCAGCAGGGCTCCGGCGGTTCGGTGTCGCTGGTGCCGCAGGACGCGGTGGCGCCGCTGCGCGCCGGGCACCTGGACCCACGACTGTTCGACATCACGGGGCTCGTGGCCCAGGGGTACGACGACGCCCACAGCCCGCAGTTGCCGCTGATCGTCACCTACGACAAGGCAGCGGGCGGGAGAACCGCTCCGCAGCCGCCGGCCGGGGCGCCGGCCGTGCGCGCCCTGACGAGCGTGCACGGCGCCGCGCTGCGGGCCGACAAGAAGCGGGTGTCCCAGGTCTGGAAGGAGTGGGGCCCCGCCGCGTCGAAGCGGAAGTCGGCGGCCGCCCTCGCCCCGGGCGTGGCCAAGGTGTGGCTCGACGGCAAGGTCGGCGCCAGCCTGGACCGCAGCACGGCCCAGGTCGGCGCGCCGCAGGCATGGAAGTCCGGCTGGACCGGAAAGGGCGTGAAGGTCGCGGTGCTGGACACCGGAATCGACTCCACACACCCCGACTTCTCCGGCTCGATCGGCGAGTCGGCGGACTTCACGCAGGGCAACGGTGCCATCGGCGGCGCCGTCCCGGACGGCGACGGTCACGGCACGCACGTGGCCTCCACCGTCGCCGGGAACGGCACCGCGTCCGACGGCCGCTACCGGGGCATGGCCCCCGACGCCGAACTGCTGGTCGGCAAGGTGCTCGACGACAACGGCGGCGGGCAGGAGTCGTGGGTCCTCCAGGGCATGGAGTGGGCCGCGGCACGGGCGCCCATCGTCAACATCAGCCTGTCCGGCGCCGTCACCGACGGAACCGACCCCCTCTCGCAGGCCGTCGACAACCTCTCCGCGAGCCACGGCACGCTGTTCGTCACGGCGGCCGGCAACCTCGGACGCCCCGGTACGGTCAGCACACCCGGTACGGCCGATGCCGCACTGACCGTGGGCGCCGTCGAACGCAACGACGCGCTCGCCGGCCTGTCGAGCCAGGGGCCGCGCCTGGGCGATCACGCGGTCAAGCCCGACCTGACGGCACCGGGCATCGGCATCGTCGCGGCCCGCGCAGCCGGCACCGGCGGCACCGACGGCACCGACGGCAACAACACGGCCAACGACCGCTACACCGCCCTGTCGGGCACCTCGATGGCCACGCCGCACGTCGCCGGCGCCGCCGCGCTGCTCGCCCAGGCCCACCCGGACTGGAAGGGGCCGCAGCTCAAGGCCGCACTGACCTCCTCGGCGAAGCCGATCGCCGGGCAAAGTGCGTACGAGCAGGGCGCCGGACGCCTGGACGCGGCGCGGGCCACCGCCCAGAGCGTGTTCGCCACCGCCGAGGAAACCGGCGTGTACTTCACCGACCCGAAGGCCACCGAGCCGGTCACCCGCACCGTCACGTACCACAACACCGGCACGGCGAAGGTCTCCCTCACCGTGGCCGCCGCCACCACCGGCCGGGCCGGCGAGCCGGGGCCCAAGGGTCTGCTCACCGTGTCGCCGACCGGTCTGACCGTCCCCGCCGGGGGCACGGCCCAGGCCACGGTCACCATCGACCCGGGCGCCGCGGAGGCCGGCACCTCCTTCAGCGGCCGTCTGACCTCGACCACCGAGGACGGCACCGTGGTGACCGGCCCGGCCTTCGCGGTCACCAAGGAGGCCGTGCACCGCCAGGTCACGGTCGAGGCCGTCGACCGCAACGGTGCGCCCCTCGGCCCGGGCTCACGCGAACAGGGCTTCTCCTCCGTACAGTTGACGAACCTCGCCGACGGCCGGACGTTCCGCCTCACCTTCGACGACGGCACGGCCACCGCACGCGTGCCGGAGGGCCGCTACAACCTCGGCGGCACCCTGGTCACGCCCGGAAACGACGACGCCGCACCGACGTCGACCATGTTCCTCCAGCCCGAGCTGGACATCCGCCAGGACAGCAGACGCACGGTGGACGCCCGGCAGGGCAAGCCGATCACCGTCGCCGTCCCGGACCCCGGGGCGCAGCCCTACTCGCTGTCGGCCGGCTACTGCTACCGCCCGGCCGGGGACGGGACGTGCACGGATCAGGGCGCCCTGCTCGGCAGGCCCGGACGGCTCTACGCCGTACCCGGCAAGCAGGTGTCCGACGGCACGCTCGACTTCTACGTCCGCAGCATCCAGAACGGCGCGCAGGCACCGAAGGGACGCCTGCCCGACCGCTACGACCTGCTGCTCCTCACCACCGGTTCCCTCCCCGACCCGGCCTTCCGCCTGGCCCGCAAGGACCTGGCCGCCGTCAAGAACGACTACTACGCGCAGGGGCCCGGTACGGCGGGCAGCACGTCCAGCTGGCCCACCGAGAACGGTCTGGGCGGGATGAGCATCGCCGAACCGGACTTCGCGCTGCCCGCGGCACGCACCGAGTACATGACCGTGCGCGGGCAGCAGCGCGAGACGTACTTCAGCCAGCAGACCGGCGGGGGTGGCGAGTACGTACCGCTGCCCGTCACCCAGACCGGCATCGTCTCGTGCACGGCCGGCAGCACCTGCGCCGACCGGTGGAACGCCGCCGTCATCGGCCCGGGCCCGGCGCCCGTCAAGAACGACGCGCCGTCGTTTCGCCGCGCCAGTGACGGCACCATCAGCGCGGAACCGCAGCTGTTCAGCGACGCGGCCCCCGGGCACTACGGCGGCCCGATGCCCGACTGGCTGCAGGACACCGTGCACATCACCCTGGCGAGGAACGGCCAGAAGCTGGGCTCCAGCGACTCCCCCAGGGCCGCCTTCGCCGTCCCCGAGGACGCGGCCACCTACCGGCTGACCGCACGGGCCACCCGCGAGGAGCCGTGGGCATCGCTGTCGACGACAGTGGAGACGGCATGGACCTTCCGCTCCGCGGCGGTCGCACCCGGCCCCGACGGCGCGGTGCGCACCGACGCGCTGCCACTTGATGTCGTACGTTTCATCGCCCCCGTGGACACCACCAACCGGACCGCCCGGACCGAGCACACACTGACCGCACGGGTGGAACGGCAGGCCGGCGCCGCGGCGTCCCGGACCAGGAGCCTCACCGTGCAGGTCTCCTTCGACGACGGCGCGACATGGCAGGACGCCCCGGTCACCCCGGACGGCACCGCGAGCCATCGCGTCACCATCACCCCGCCCGCAGGGTCCGGCTCCTTCGTCTCCCTGAAGGCCACGGCACGCAGCACCGATGGCGGAACCGTGGAACAAACCATCCTGCGCGCCTACCGTCTGGCCCCCTGACCGCGGCGAACCGCCCCGGGCAACACACCGTCCACTCCCTGGGCCGCCCCGGCAGACACTGACGCCGATGGGGAATTCAGATGTTGGGCCCGGCGCGAGCCGAAGCTCGCACCGGGCCCTTCCGTCCAGGCCGGTGCTCGTACGAGGATGCGTGAATGGTGACGGAGGCGGAGTGGGAGCGAGTCCAAGGTGAGCTGCGCTTCGGTCAGGTCCTCACGGGCACAGTCGTCCGGGTGCCCAAGCCCGGGGTGATCGGTGTCTTCGTGGACATCGGCCTCAGTGTCGAAGGGTTCGTCGACGTCGTGCTTCTGCCTCGCGGGCGAAGCGAGGACTGGCCCGTCGAGGGGACTGTGACCGACTTCGAGGTCTGGTGGGTGCACAGTGATCACCCGCAGATACGGCTGAAGCCGGCTGATCCGCAGTACCTGTGCGAGGACTTCGCCGACTTCGTTGCCCGATACAGGCCCACTTGGCCATCCGAAATCGGCAAAGCTCTAAAAGGCCCGAAGCCATCAGCTCCGTAGGAACTGCTCAGCCCCAAGCCCTGCAAGGCGGTTGCCCGTCACCGACCCACGCTTCCTGGCTTTCGGATCCCTCGGCCGGACGGACCGCGACCGCGTCGATCTCGAAGGGCGTCCCGGGCAGCGCGAGCGAGGCGACCCCGCTGAGCGTCGGGGCGGGCAGCCGGTCGGCCCAGGCCCCGTGCAGCGCCCTGCCGAGGATCTCCAGCTTCTCCGGGTCATGGTCGACGATGTACGTGCCGAGCCGTACGACGTGTTCGAAGCCGAGACCGACACCGGCGAGCGCGATGCGCAGGTTACCGAAGGACCGATCGAATGGTTCTGACATGCCCGAACTCCAGCGCCTCCGCCCCGACCACGCGCCCGCCCTGCTCACGTTCGAGCAGGAGAACCGCACGTGCTTCACCACATCCGTACCGGACCGGGGCGACGCCTACTTCACCGGCTTCGACGCCCGCTACACCGCCCTACTCACCGAACAGGCCACCGGGCTCTGCCACTTCCGCGTACTGGTCGACACCGACGGCGAGGTGCTGGGCCGCTTCAACCTGGTCGGCTACGTGCGGGACTTGAGTAGAGGTCCCGAAGTCGGGGCTGGATAGCCACCACCTCAACCAAGGCATAGGCGGACCAGCGGTTTGTCAGTCCGACTTGATACAACTGCATGCGTAGCTGACGAGACGAGGGGACTCCGTCATGCCCAACGACATGGCAGGCAACGCGGCTCCGGTCGCCGGGCTCTACGAGACGCTGATCACCCGGCGCCTCGAAGATCGCATGAAGCAGTTTGACTTGGCAGGCTGGCGCTCCATCGACGAAGTGGTTGGCGCTGAATCTGCGCCAGCCGTGCTGACGCGCCACATTGCGAGCGTCGTGCGAAGGGTCCTCCAGGGTCTCTCACCTGCGGAGCAAGTAGTCGCCGCCAACCACATACTGGATTCGCTCAGCACCATCGAAGGCGCAACCGAGTGGGTCGATCTCGTCATCGAAGGCCCCCGACAGTTGCTGGCAGTCGCAGAGCAAGAGGCTCCCGGTGTCTACGCAATTCGCCCGGCGACGCCCCTCTCCGAGACAGCACTGATCACTAATTCCCCCGAAGACCCGAGCCTGGGTTTCGAACTGCGAGCCGAGTTGGCTACAGCAGACCGCGTTGATCTCCTCTGTGCCTTCGTGAAGTGGCATGGACTCCGAGTTCTTGAGCAGTCGCTCTCCTCCGCGCGCGATCGCGGCGTCCCCATCCGCGTGCTGACAACCACCTACATCGGAGCCACCGAGCGTCGCGCGCTGGACCGTCTGGTCCGTGAATTCGGTGCTGAGGTGAGGGTCAACTACGAGCTCCGCTCGACACGCCTGCACGCCAAGGCGTGGCTCTTCCGTCGCGGCAGTGGCTTCGATACCGCGTACGTAGGTAGCTCGAACCTGTCCAAGGCGGCACTGCTGGATGGGCTCGAATGGAACGTGCGACTGTCATCGGTGGCCACCCCGTCTGTCATCCGCAAGTTCGAGGCAACATTCGATGCCTACTGGAGCGAGCGCTCCTTCGAGCCGTACGACCCCGACAGTGACGCATCACGACTCGACGAAGCGCTCGCCCAGGCTGGCGGGTCCAGTCGGAACGGAAGCACCGCCATCACACTCTCTGGACTTGAGGTTCGTCCTTACCCTCACCAGCGCGACATGCTCGAACGCCTCGAAGTGGAACGCATCGTCCACGACCGGCACCGCAACCTCCTCGTTGCCGCGACCGGGACGGGCAAGACCGTGATGGCAGCCTTGGACTTCAAGCGCCTGCGGCAGACGCTAGGCCGCGATCCGCGACTGCTCTTCGTCGCTCATCGCAAGGAGATCTTGGAACAGTCTCTGCGCGTTTACCAGAACGTATTGGTGGACGCGAACTTCGGCGAACTCTTCGTCGGAGGGGAGATCCCCGACAATTGGACGCACGTCTTCGGTAGTGTCCAGTCACTCAACTCACGTGCGCTGGACCGCCTCGCTCCAGACCACTTCGATGTCATCGTGATCGACGAGTTCCACCACGGCACCTCCCCGACGTACCGGAGGATCCTGGATCACTTCGAGCCGCAGGAGCTCCTCGGGCTCACTGCAACCCCGGAACGCATGGATGGACTGAACATCCAGGACGAGTTCTTTGGCGGCCGGATCGCCGCAGAGATGCGCCTCTGGGAAGCTCTAGAGAACGACCTGCTCAGCCCCTTCCACTACTTCGGTGTCACCGACAACACCGACATGAGCGCCATCGCCTGGAAGCGTGGATCGTACGACGCCGGGGACCTCAGCAACCTCTTCACTGGCAATGACGCACGAGCCAGGCTCGTCGTGCAAGCCGTGAGGGACAAGGTTGCCGACCCGGGCTCGATGCGCGCCTTGGGCTTCTGCGTGTCGGTCGCGCATGCAATCTTCATGGCCGACTTCTTCCGTCGAGCCGGCCTCAACGCAGTCACTCTGTCGGGCGAGACCCCGCGTGATGAACGCAAGAAGGCCCTGGATCAGCTCAAAGCAGGAACAGTCCAAGTCATCTTCTCTGTCGACCTGTTCAATGAGGGGCTCGACATCCCAGACGTCGACACCCTGCTTCTCCTGCGCCCCACTTCCAGCGCCACAGTGTTCCTCCAGCAGCTGGGCCGAGGCCTGCGTCGGACCGAGGACAAGGCCGTCCTCACCGTCCTGGACTTCATCGGTCAGCACCGCAAGGAGTTCCGCTTCGAGGAGCAGTTCCGCGCGCTGACCAACCTCACCCGCAATCGTCTGCTCGCCAACATCGAGCACGACTTCCCGCAGCTGCCATCTGGCTGCCAGATCATCCTTGAGTCGAAAGCCAAGGATCTGATCATTGACAACATCCGCAGCCAGATCAGTGTCAACGTCGCTCAGCTCGCCCGCGAGGTCGCCGACTACGCCGAGCCTCGACTCACCCAGTACCTCCAGGAGAGCCGCCGGGAGCTCAAGGAGTTGTACCGGGGCAACGGGAACTCATGGACAGGTCTGCTCCGCAGAGCAAAGCTCCTCCCAGAGTCCGGGCCAGACGGAGAATCCTCACTGCTGAAGCGCGTCTCAGCCTTTCTCCACGTCGATGACCCACTCCGAGTCGCCGCGTACAGCAAGCTGCTCACCGACGATGCCCCCGCGTACAGCGATCTCAGCGAGCAAGAGCAGGCATTCGCCCGAATGTTCTTCTTCTCGCTGTGGCCACTGGGCGGCGGCTTCAGCAGCTACCAGGAGGGATTCGACACCCTCCGCCCGCAACACGCCTTCCGCGACGAACTCCGCCAGGTCCTCACTCACGTTCTAGACCAGGCTGACCACGTGCCCGTCCCGCTGCTCGGCAAGCATGCGAGCCTGCCGCTGTCAGTCCACGCCTCGTATAGCCGAGAAGAGATCCTTCCCGCCCTCGGACAGTCCTACGTCGGTGGCTTCATGCCCGGCCACTTCCGCGAGGGCGTGAAGTGGTGCGAGAACATCCAGACTGATGCGCTGCTCATCACCCTCGAAAAGGATGAAAAGGACTTCTCCCCGGAGACTCGCTACAAGGACTACGCACGGAACGAGCATCTGTTCCACTGGGAGTCCCAAAACCAGACCTCAGAGACGTCCCCCACCGGCATCCGCTACCAGACCCACAAGGAGAAGGGCACCCACGTCCTCCTCTTCGTCCGCCGCTATAAGAAGACGGACATCGGCGGACCTCAGCCGTGGATGCTTCTTGGCCCTGCCGAGTACGTCGAGCACAAGGGCAGCAAGCCCATGGGAATCGTCTGGAACCTCCGTCACGAGATGCCAGCCGACGTGTGGACCTACTCAGCAATCGCTGCGGGTTGATCCACTGAGGCGCGGCCAACGCAATGAGCTGGGCCTCTGGCACGGCGACACGCATTGGCCTGCCAGACCTGTTGACCTAAAGGCTCTCCGAGCGATCTGCCCATCTAGATCGATGTTGCCCCAGGCAGGCTGTGTCGATCTGATGCTCCCGCTCCACGTAGAGGTCGCCGAGCACCTGGCGGTTGAGGGTGTCTATGACCTTGAGGTCATCAGTGATGAGGCGCGCCCCGTTGTCAAAGAGAACATGACAGTTCGGGCAGAGACACAAAATATTGCTACGGACGTCACGACCATCGTGTGGCCTGCCTAACGCATGTATGTGCGCGCCCTCGCTGTACCTCGCGCCATTGATGTCGACCACAACTGGGACGCGACACATCTGACAGGTGTTGTCGTAGAGAGCTTTTATGGCGCGAGCTTCCTGAGTGTTGCGCACGAGCCGCTGGGTGCTGACATACCTCGCGGCTGCTACCTGCCGAGCCAGGGCCGCCTGGTCATCCGCAGGTGTGTCGCTCACCTCGGCCGCGTCCCAACGCTCCCCGGCCGAGGACTTCGCGAGGCGGAACTGCCACATGAGGTGCCCGCGTTCAGTGCGCACATTCCAGTAATCCTCAACGAGGTAAAGACCGCGGTATACGTACCCTTCGGTCGCCTTACCCCGCCTGATCCCAAGTCCCCGTACGTATCGGATGGGTAGCCCCTCCCGATAGTTGATCAGCATGCCCTCATTGACCCCAGACAGGGACTGGTCCTCCGTGAGATGCCCACCCTCGTCCGGCTTTCCTCCTTGCGCCGTATAGATGATGACGTCGCCCAAATCCTCGTCACCGGCATAGCCTCCACTGGCAACTATCGAGTCGACGCCCTCATGTGAAGTCCCTGAGATCCCCCGACCCCGAAACCGGTGCACGTCTGCCGCGTACAGGGCATCGTGCGTTCGGAACCACTGCTCCTCTCTCACATTTGGAGGCGGGCCGAAATAGATGGGCTTCGATGGCGACATGCGAACATGCTGCCGATTACTGACGTTCGATCAAGCTTTTCAGCCGATCATGGCCATTTCCCATCGATCAGTGTCCCGAAGCAACCACTTTTTTCCGGTGCCCTGCGGAAGGGTGAGCGACCCCACCCCACCGCCATGGCACCCGTGAGCCCGCCACCTGACGCCGAGCCTCGGATGTCGCAGCTGACATCCAGGTCATCTAGCTCCTAAGCGATTTCATCGAGTTCAGCGAATGGCGTTGTTTCACACTGAACCTGCCGCCTCAGCTTCGAAGCGAGTTTGTGCGCAGTCGAGGGCATCGTCCGGATCACAGCCATGGGCACGGAACCAGTGGAGGAGATCGACGATCAGGCCGATTGCCAGCTCCCTCCCCAAGGCCAGACTCAGCCGCTCGCGACGCGCGCTCGCCGGGACACTGCCAAGCCCGCAAAGTCCCAATAAGGCTTCTGCCTTGGCAACTTGCGGGCCGTGAACGTGATCGCTTGATGACTGAAGGCCGGTAGACAACTCACACCAGGTGACCTTGGAGTCACCGCGGAGGATGACGCCCCAGCGATCGGCCACACCGTCCACAAGAGTCATTCCCCTCCCCACCTCACTCCCCTCCGCCGCCGCGACGAGCGTCGGAAGCCCCTGCAGGTCGGGGTCGCTCACCTCGATGCGAAGGCGACCACCGTTCATCGACACAGCTAGACAACATGGAGTTCCGGGGCCCACATGCGTAACTACATTTGAGACCAGTTCCGTAACGCAGATCTGTGCCGCGTAGACGACTTCTGGCAGGCCCCAGAGCTCCAGGTGCGATCGCATCACTTGCCGCAGGCCGGCGAGCCCTTCAGCCTCAGCCGCGAACGCCAGATCCCACGCCTTCCTGTCCACCCCGAAACGACACTCACCCAAGCTGCTCACTCCTACACTCACTAGATCGTCACTCTGCGCACCTGACATCTCTCATACAGTTGCAGTGAAACTCTCAAAATGGAACTCCCACATCGGCGCTTGCGGAAGCACACCAGCTGACGCGCGCCCCCGAAGTGCGCTGTCTTGCTCAATGCGCTCCACACGATGCACGCTCTTGAGGATCAACACGAGGGACCAAAGCCATGCCAGTTGGACCAACCACCCGCAGACGCCAACTCGGCGCAGATCTGCGCCGCCTCCGCGAGCACAAAGGCCTCACTCTGGAAGAGGCCGGGGCTCGGGTTGGCATCTCCAAGGCGACCTTGAGCCGCTACGAAACGAAGGAAGGCACGGTCAAGTGGCCAGCCGTCGACGCCCTCTGCCGCGAATACGGCGCATCAGATCAAGAGCGTGCGTCGCTGGTCGAACTGGCCAAGGGAGCTCGAATCCAAGGCTGGTGGCGGTCACTGGCCGACCCGATTCCCGAGTCGATGAACCTCATGCTGACCCTCGAAGACGAGGTGGTCAGCGAGGACCACTACGCCTGCATGTACGTGCCTGGCTTGCTCCAGACACGCGAGTATGCAGAAGCGGTACATCGCGCCTCGGAGAGGCGATGCACTGACCAGGAGATCCACCACATGGTGGACATCCGCATGAAGCGGCAAGAGCTCCTCGCTCGGACCGAGCCACCACACATCTGGGCGGTGATTGATGAAGCAGTCATCCGGCGCATCGTGGGTGGCCGCGACGTCATGCGCGAGCAGGTGAAGCATCTATGTGCACTGGCCGCCCAACCGCACATCACGGTGCAGATACTGCCGTTCGAAGCAGGCGCCCACGCGGCAGCAGTGGGCAGCTTCGTCGTCCTCGGTGGCCCCGCACCCGAACTTGACGTCGTATACGTGGACATCATTGGTGGTGGCCTCTTCATGGAGAAGACGCAGGAACTTGCGCGCTATAAATTGGCGTTCGAGTACCTGCGTGCGCAGGCGTTGGATATCGATCTGTCTGCCACGTTCCTGAATCGAGTCTGTGGAGAGCTTTGATGGATCACGAACAAGCACACTGGTTCAAGTCGTCGTACAGCGGCGGGAGTGGCACGGAGTGCGTCGAGGTCGCAGACCTGGCATCGGTCATCGGTGTGCGCGACTCGAAGCAACCCCGGGGGGCTCGACTGACTGTGCAACGAAGCGCCTGGACCGAGTTCGTACGGGGCCTGCGAAGCTCCGCGCCCGGGAAGTGCACAGTGCACTCGTGACCAGGCATGACGCCCTCTGGTAGCAGTCAAGCCAAGCGAGCGCCCTTAGACGCAGTGCACGTCAGCGAACGTCGATGCTCCGGCGGGCCTGGGCGATCGCGCGTTGTGCGTCGACTCCAAAGACGGCGGATTCACTCAGGGCCTGCCGCGCCTGCTGGTATGTGGCGATGGTGTCGGTGTCGTCCAGCCACAGTTCGGCATACCAGTCCTCGGTGACCACGAGGCGGCCGTCGAAGCACCAGATGCCACTGGCCGGAGGGACCTTCGCTGTTGCTTGGAGGGGGCCGATTCCGAGGTGGATGGTGTCCATGCCGATGACGCCGTCCAGGCGGTCCAGCTGGGCGGCGAGTACATGAGGAGGGCAGATCAAGGTGTGCAGCACGGCTTCCCACATCAGGGCGTTGAGGAGCTTGCCCGGACGGTATAGCCTCTCCTGCCGCTTGATTCGGGAGCGGGCGGCTTCTTCCGTGCCTCGGACCGAGTTCTGAAGCTCCGCGTACCTGAGGAACACATGGCGCGCATAGTCAGCCGTCTGGAGCATGCCCGACACCGTGGTCGGTTCCCGCTTGACCGCCCCGCAACACACTCCCCGCTCCCTCGGCACGAGGATGATCACCGTCCGCCCGTGAACGCCACGGCGGATGGATGGGGTGGGCATGAGCGCAGGGTTCGGCACGGGTCGGGTAGGTAGCAGTCGTCGTGGCGTGTTGGCCGGGCTGGGTGCTGTGTTGCTCGCTCTGCCGCTGTCCGGGTGCGTGCTTGGGCGGTACGCGGATGTGCCGGCCGTCACCGGGGTCTCGGCTGCGGAGATCGTCGGGACCTGGCGGTGCGTCGATGGCACGGAAGTCACCATGCGGGCGGACGGTACCGCTGTCGTGAAGCGACTCGACGGACAGGACTTCGACTTCGACGAGCAGTGGCGGATGTCCGGCACCGGGACGTGGGAGCTGACCGACCGGCCCATGGGCTGGAGCGACGGTCAGCACGTGTCCTTGAGCGTCACTCGGTGTACGTCGTCGGCATGGCGCGAGCCGACGGGTGCGGCGGACGAGACGGTCGTCGGCGACGACTCCAGGGAGCCGCTCCGGACTCGTACACCTGGATCCTGGAGCTGGAGCGACGCGAGGAAGGGCTGGCTCTGTACTTCTTCTTCAGCGACCCCGACAACCGCAACACGTACGTCCTGGAGAAGGCACGGTAGCCGTCAGCCTTCGCCCGGTAGAGCCGCCGGTGTTGTGTTGATCCTTGCGAAGCGTTCTCGCCACGGCAGGTGGTCGGGCTCCGGTGAGGGGGCTTCGGCGTACATGGTGTTCGCTGCGATCAGGCGGCACGGGGTGCATTCCGTCTCGTCCAGCAGGGGGCGGAAGGCGTGCTTCTTGCCCGGGCCCTCGCACTCGATCAGTTCGCGGGGGCGTACGGGGTCGAAGGACTGCGGGGTTGTCCGAGGTTCGGGGAGTTTTTGGACGAGGCGGTAGCGGAGGAAGCCGACTGCCGATCGCACGCCTTCTCTCGGGCGTTCGGCGAGCAGGGCCTGACGCAGGTCGGACTCGCTCAGGCCGCGCTCCAGCCACTTGACCGCCTCGACGGCCAGCTTGGCGGCCTCGCGTACGCCCAGGTGCAGTTCACGGCGGGAGTGGCGCAGGGAGAGCAGGACGCGTTCGGCGCGGGCCAGCAGGGTGGGGTCCGCCGTCGAGGCCGGGCGCTCCGGTTCGGAGGGTGGGTGGGGAGTGGTTTTATCACTGTGGTCTTCTACCGGTTCATAGCCACCGGCCGTCCGGGCAGCCGGTTCGCCGACCGTCGGAAAGTGCGTACTCGGTGGCACGGCGACGGGCGAGGGGGCTGGTGGGGTTCCTCGTACGTGGGCTGCCTGCTCACCCGTCAGGGCGGTGTTCGCGACCAGTTGCTCGGTGATCCAGCGGCCGCCGTCGGCCTGGCTGCGCCACTCGTGTACGTAACCGTTCTCGACCAGCTGTTGCTTCGCCTTCTGGTACGCGCGGCCCTTGATGCCGAGTTTGTGGGCCAGTTCGCTCAAGGGCTTGAAGGTGGTGTGGTCGGGGAGGCCCTGGACGTACAGGAGCAGGATCTTCGCGTCACTGCTCAGACGCGGGTGGCGGACGACATCGTGTGATGCCTTCGTATAGCGCGCGGAGGGCGCGATAGCATGACGCAGCATTTCCGGTGGCTCTCTTCCACTGGTTGTGTAGGCCCTCGGATTGGTGTTGGCGCACCGCTGAGGGCCGCCCTATGTGCGCATGAACACACAGAGCGTGACGATTTCGTCACCGTACCGCATATTCTTCATCTGCCGCCACGCGTGCGGGACTTCATCCCCAGCGGCAGCCAGGACCCGCGCGCCCCGATGGCACCAGGTCGGTGTGATTTGACTTTGGCGCTACATATTGCGAAAGCTAGATGCGTAATGCAGGAGGCTCGGGAAGGCAGGGCGATGGAACCACTGGCCGTACACAAGGCGCTCGCCAATCCCGCGCGCCTGCAGTTCATGCAGTGGCTGAAGGAGCCGGAGAAGCATTTCGACGAGGACTCCTACCGACAGCAGGGGCTCGGCTTCCACATCGGCGTATGCGTCGGTGACATCCAGAAGCGCTCCGGGCTGGCCCAGTCGGTGGTGTCCGGCTATCTGCAGACCCTGAAGGACGCGGGGCTGCTCACCTCGGAGCGCATCGGCAAGTGGACGTACTACCGGCGCAACGAGCCGGTGATCGCCGAGTTCGCCGCGTACGTCCGCGACGAGTTGTAGTTCACCTCCGGCTCCCACGTACACCCTTGACCGCCACCCTGATGCATCTACTTTTCTAGATTCGATGAAAGGTACTGATCGTTCCGATGAGAAAGACCTCCCTCACCGTCCTGGTACTCGCCCTGGGCGTGTTCGGGATCATCACCACCGAGATGGGCATGGTCGGTGTACTCCCCCAGGTCTCGGCCGAACTCGGTGTCACACCGTCCGCCGCCGGCTGGCTCGTCGGGGTGTTCGCCCTGGTCATCGCGGTGTCCGGGCCGTTCACAACGCTGCTCGCCTCCGGCATCGACCGCAAGAAGGTGCTCGCCGCCGCAATCGCGGTGTTCGCCGTCTCCAACGCCGTCTACGCGCTCACCACGCAGTACGAGGTGATGCTCGCCTTCCGCGTCATTCCCGCCCTCTTCCATCCCGTGTTCTTCGCGGTCGCGCTCGCCACCGCCGCGCGGTTGGTACCCGCGAAGGACGCGACCCGGGCCACGACGACCGTGTTCGCCGGTGTCACCGTCGGCTTCGCGTTCGGTGTGCCGTTGTCCTCCTACCTCGCCGAGCATCTCTCGCTGGCTTCGGCCTTCTGGTTCGGCGCCCTCGTCAACCTGATCGCCTTCCTGGGCATCCTGCGGTTCGTACCGTCGATGCCTGTCGGCCAACGCGTCTCCTACGGCGCACAGTTGAGCGTTCTCAGGCGGCTGCGGATGTGGCTGACCATCGCGTCCATCGTTCTCGTCTTCGCGGCGATGTTCTCGGTCTACGGCTACTTCGCCGAGTACCTGGGTCAGGTGACGCACATGGACGGTACGTGGGTCAGCGCCATGCTGATGGCGTTCGGCATCGTGATGATCCTCGGGAACTTCGCCTTCGGCAGCCTGCTGCGACGCAACCTCGTCCGCACCGTCGTCGCCTACCCGGTGCTGTGTCTGCTGGTGTACGTCCTTCTGTACGCGGTCGGCCCGCTGCTCGCGCCGATGGTTGCGGTGGTACTGATCTGGGGCGCCGTGCACTCGGGCGGGCTCATCGTGAGCCAGAGCTGGCTGGGACGGGACGCGAGCGACGCGCCCGAGTTCGGCAACAGCCTCTTCATCTCGTTCTCCAACCTCGGCATCACCATCGGGACCGCGGTCGGCGGGTGGGTCCTGGCGGAGTACGGGGCCCGTCACCTCGCCTGGGTCGGAGTCGGGTTCGCGGTCGCTGCTCTGATCGTGATGGCGCTGCGGCTGGGACTGGATCGCGGCGGTGAGCGGCAGGGGACGCCGGCCGAGCGGGGCTCGCTCGCTGCTGGGGAGGTCCGGGCCTGAGCGACGGGGCTGCCGGGGGCGATGGGGGCGACGGCACGCACGGGGACGCTCTCTCATGTGCGGCGTGCCGGAAGCTGCAAAGCGTGTCACGCGGAGTGTCAGAATGCCGTGGCCATGACAACATTGGGTTCCTTTCGCCCTATCCCCCCACACACGGAGGCGACGATGCGTCGCAGCATTCGGGCCGGCCTGGCCCTCCTCTTCGCGGGGCTCGCGGTCATGGTTCCCGCGGCGTCGGCACACGCCGACGCCGTGGTGACGGTGAACGTTCCCAGCGGCCTTCCGCTCCAGATACGGTCCGCGCCGGGCCTGGGCGCCCAGGTGATCGGCAGCCTCGCCAACGGCAGTGGCGTGACGATCAGTTGCTACGGCCGCGGCGACACCGTGGAGGGCATCGGCGGTGCCACCGACATCTGGAACAAGCTCCCGAACGGCGGCTGGATCACCGACGGCTTCCTGGAGACCGGCTCGAACGAACCGGTGGTGCCCGCCTGCTCCGGCGGCACCCCGTTCAGACTGCCGTACCGGGTCGGCAGCGCGTACACCGTGACCCAGACCCCGGGCGAGGGCTACTCGCACAACGACGACTACAACCGGCACGCGGTCGACTTCGCCACGCCCACCGGGACCCCGATCGTCGCCTCGGCGGGCGGCACCATCTACTTCGAGGGCTGGAACGGCGCGGGCGGCATCATGGCGCTGGTCGACCACGGCAACAACCAGTGCACCCAGTACGCCCACCTGAGTTCGACGATCATCAACACCGGCGACACGGTGGCCCGGGGCCAGCAGATCGGAACCTCCGGCGCCACCGGCAACGTGACCGGTGCGCACCTGCACTGGAACGTCGTGTACTGCGACAGCCAGCTCAGCCGCGAGATCCCCAACACCGTGGAGACCGGTACCAGTTACCCCACCGGCTCCGCGCCGGTGAGCCAGAACGGCTGACGGCCCCGGTCGCCTGCCACCCGTGCTTTCCGCATCCCGCGTCCCCCGCCACCGCCCGGTGCCGGGGGACGCGCTCGTTCCCTCAAGGTGTGCCGCGCCGGCCCTGTCGCGCGCAGTGGGAGTCGGGCGGCACGCGGAGCGCGAGGGAGCGGCTTGCCGATGCAGCGGGTGCGGCCAAAAGAGTGCCTCCCACGCCATCTCCTGGGCACGATGCCAGGACTTTCGGGAGACTGACGGCCAGTGCTGGCGGGGTCCCTTGAACAGTTCGTACCGAGAGGCGATTTCCGGCCACAACACAACACCCCTTACCCTGCGATACATCGGTCACCAACGGTCGGCCGGGACAGAAGGGCGACAACATGACCTCCGAGACCAACACATTGGTCACCATCGATGCCACAACTACCTTGCTGGAGGCGGAACTTCCTCGCCTGGAGCAGCACCAGAAGAGTCTGGAGAAGGAACTCGCGACCGTCACCGAACGTCTGGAGTCGGTGCGGACCGCACTGACCGCACTGCGTGCACTGTCGGCCGCTCCCGCCAACACCCCCTCCACCGCCCCCGCCCACGCCCCCGCCTTCTCCGCGGGCGTGGACGCGAACGCGGTGGCGGAGTCGGGTGGGACGGACGACGTCAACGCCGGGGCAGCGAGCGCTCCCGCCCCCAAGATTCCGCAGCAGGCGCAGGATTCCATCGATTCCAGCGCCTCCGTGGAATCCGTGGACTCCGTGGACTCCGCCGCCCAGGCGGAGACCCCGCAGGAGCAGGCGGCACCCGCCCCCGCGCGCCGCGCCGCCCGCAAGGCACCCGCCGCGCCCAAGGGCCGCAAGCAGGCCGCCGCCAAGCCGAGGGCCCAGCGCGGCCAGGCCAAGAAGGACGTCGCGGCCAAGCCCGTCGAGGACGCCAAGGACGCCAAGGACGTCAAGGACAGCAAGGACGCCAAGGACACGGAGTCCGCCGCACCGGCCAAGGCCACCAAGTCGGTCAAGGCAACCAAGCCCGCCGCACCGGCCAAGGCAGCCAAGGCGGCGACCAGGACGGCCAAGCCCGCGAAGGCCAGGGCTACGAAGAAGGCCGCGACCGCCGCAGCCGCCGCACCGGCCGTCGACGACAGCGGCAGCCTCACCGAGCTGACCATGAAGGTGCTCGCCGAGTCCGGCGACACCCCCGTCCGCGCCCGTGACGTCACGAAGGCCCTCGGGCGTGAGCTCACCCCCAACGGCATCAACACCGTTCGCAGCACCCTGGACCGGCTCGTCGCCACCTCCCGGGCCCACCGCGCCGGCCGGGGCCTCTACCAGGCCCCCGCGAACTGACCCTGCCACAAGGGGAGTTCGCCGGATGCCTGGTACCGCCCGCTCGACGGGCGGCGCCAGGCATCCCGGTGGTGCGAGCAATGAGGCCGCGGCGCGGGAAATCACCTGTCCGATGCGACAGGGCATCGGTCTGTAGGTTGCCCGCATGTCTTCATCACTGCGCCTCGAAAAGGTCACGCCGGACAACGTCGAGGCCGCCTGCCAACTGAAAGTACGGCCCGATCAGGACGGACTCGTGAAGCCGGTCGCCTGGTCGCTGGCCCAGGCCTACGCGACACCCGACATCGCCTGGCCCCGGCTGATCTTCGACGGCGAGCAGCTCGTCGGCTTCGTCATGGCCTTCTTCGACGTCCGGTTCCACCCGGACGACCCGAACGACGACAGGCTGCGCTCCGGGCTCTGGCGGCTGAACATCGCCGCCGATCAACAGGGGCGGGGATACGGCCGCTTCGCCGTCGGGGCGGTGTGCGAGGAGATCCGGCGGCGGGGGCAGACGCGGGCGACCGTGTCCTGGGTCCCCGGCGAGCACGGGCCCGAGCAGTTCTACTTCAAGCTCGGATTCCGGCCGACCGGGGAAACGAGCGGGGATCAGGTCGTCGGTGAGCTGGAACTCGGCGACGCGTAGTGGCATGACGTGGCGTGGCGTGGCGTGGCTTGTCATGGCGCGGCATGTCGTGACGTGACGTGGCATGACGTGGCGCGGCATGTCGTGACGTGTCGTGGCGTGACGTGTCGTGCTGTGGCCGGAAACGATCAGTGGGACGGCGGGACGGTGGGACACCGCCCGGTCAACCGATGTGAGCTGCGATGATCCGCGCGCACTCCATCGGCTCGCTCCGCGTCGTGTCCACCTCCAGGTCGTAGGTCACGCCCTGGTGGACCACGTCCGCCTGTGAGACCGCCATGCCTGGGACACGGTCGCCCCGCGCGATCTCACGGGCAGCGGCGACGGCGCCCTCGCACCGGACGCCGACCCACAGCACCCGGAGTCCGCCGAGCGCCTTCTGCCACCGCTGTTGGGACGCCGCACCGCCGAGGAACACCTCGTCGACGATGACCCCGGCTCCCGTACGGGCCATCGTGGCGACCCCCTCGATCCATGCCGTCTCCAGCGTACGGAACCCGGGGCCGACGACCACCTCGCCGTCCGGGGCGAACTCGATGCCCGCGTCCGACGCGCGCATGGACGCGGGCATCGCCTGGATCAGGGTGTCGACCCCGAAGGTCAGCCACGGGTCCGGCAACACCGCCTGAAGACACCGGGCTATGCCGGACTTCCCTGAGCTGGAGCCACCGTTGAGCACGATCATCTGCGTCTTCACCGGGCCACACTACAACCTGGCTGCGGTGCGATGTGGTGCAGGGCGAGGTGGTGCGGTGCGAGGTGGTGCGGTGCAAGTGATGGGGGGCCGACGCGAATTCGCCCGTGGTCCGCCCGGCCCTCGGTGGTCAACACGGTGAGTCCGAGGCATGACCGTATGGCCGTCGGCAGAACCGATTCAGCAGCTCCCGTCCGGGTGACGGAACCTCACATTCGGCAGTAGTCGCAGGTCAGCGGCACAGACTTGGGCCGTTTCCGATCCCCGCACAAGGAGTTCCCCTCATGCGTCTTCGTTCCACCGTTGCTGCCGCCTTCGGCGCGCTCGCGCTCATCGTCGCCGTGCCGACCTCGGCCGGCGCGGCCACCGGAGACTTCACGTACGCCTACACCGGTCTCGACGGCGCCCCGCGACTCGGCTACCTCGTCGACCCGCCGAGCCGGATGTGCATCACCCTGCCCGAGGTGGCCGATCCCAATTCGTCGAACCCGGCCCACACTCCGTGGAACTTCACCGACTCCAGCGCGACCGTCTTCACCGACCCCGGCTGCGAGGGCGACTACTTCACCCTCCGGCCCGACGGCGGCCACGCCGGCAGCCGGCTGAAGCTCCGCTCGGTCGTCTTCAGCTGATCCCACCGCACCGCGCAACCACCACCCCGGTACGAGCCGCCCCCGCGCCCGTGCCGGGGTGGCTTGCGTTTGGTGAAGTCTGCCCGGGGCGACTTCACCGGCGTTGGTGGCTCGCTTTCGTAGCTCGCGTTCGTAGCTCGCGTTCGTAGCTCGCGTTCGTAGCTCGCGTTCGTGGCGAGGTGGTTGTCACGTCCCTGCCTCGCGGGTGCGGGAATGGGGGCCGGTCGTCGCAGGTTGACCGGGTATGCCGACGCCACCTGTGATTCTCCTGCTGTCCGGAAGCCTGCGCAGCGGTTCCTCCAACGAGACCGTGCTGCGCACCGCGCAGGCCGTGGCGCCCGCCGAGGTGCGGACCGTTCTCTACGACGGCCTCGCGGGGCTCCCGCACTTCAACCCCGATGACGATGCCGATCCGCTGCCGGGTCCGGTGGCGGAGCTGCGGGCGGCGATCGACGAGGCGGATGCCGTTCTGGTCTGTACGCCGGAGTACGCGGGGACCCTGCCGGGGGCGTTCAAGAACCTGCTGGACTGGACGGTCGGCGGTACCGAGATCTGCGACAAGCCCACCGCCTGGGTGAACGCCGCGGCTCCCGGCCGCGGCCGGGGCGCGGAGGCCACGCTCCGTACCGTGCTCGGCTACACCGGTGCGGACATCGTGGAGCCGGCCTGCGTACGGATCCCCGTGGGCCGGGACGCGGTCGGCCCGGACGGGGTCATCACCGATCCGGGCGCCCGTGAGCAGCTGGGGCAGGTGCTCGGGCTGCTGACGAAGCGGGCCGCGGAGGTCGGGCGGGACGGGTGAGGGCGCGTACGCGCCCTCGACGAACGGCCCGTACGCGCCCTCAACCCCCCTCGCTCGCGGACGGTCACATCGCCAGCGTCCTCCGCAGTGCCTCGGCGAACTCCTTGGGCTGTCCCAGGAAGCCGCCGTGGTCGCCGGGGAACACGACCGGCCGCGTGCCGAGCAGTTCGGCCAGGGCGACGGACGTCCGGTAGGTGACCAGGCCACCCGAGTCGGCGCCGAGCCCGATGACGACGCGGGCCGGGGCAGCCGTCATCGCGGCGATGTCGGGCACGTAGCGGGCGGTGCCCCGCAGGTCGTGGCCGAAGAAACGGGCGCCGTTGGCGATGTCCCGGAGCGAGGGCTCGTCCGGTTGTGCGGCGGGGGCGCCGTCGTCGCAGCCGTCGTTGTCGAATCCGGCACCGGCCATGAACTTCATCCATGCCGCGCCCTGGCCCTCCTTGTGGAAGGTCTCGATGATGTCCTCGGTCATGGCGCGCTGTTCGGCCGCGTCGGGGAGGATCTCCAGGACGGGCGGCTCGTGCGCGACGAGCGTACGTACCCGGCCGGGGTGCCGGGCGACGAGCGCCAGCCCGGTCACCGCGCCGCCGCTGCTGCCGAACACATCGGCGGAGCCGGCCCCGAGCGCGTCGATGATCGCCGCCACGTCGTCCGCCCGCCGGTCGGGTGTGGTGTCCTCGTCGGGGTCGTCGAGCGTGCTGCCGGAGATCCCCCGCGGGTCGTGGGTGACGACGGTGTGGTCGTCGGCGAGCGCGTCGGCCAGCGGTGCGAAGGACGCGGCGTCCATCGGCGACCCCATGACCAGCAGCAACGGTCCGGCGCCGCGCACCTCGTAGTGCAGGTGCGCGCCGGGGACGTGGAGGGTGTGGGTGACGGTCATGCCGGTGGTCCTTCCTCGATCGGCGGCCCGCGTCCGGGGCGCCGTTGTGCTGACAGAGGTAGGACTCCGGCCGCCGGGGAAACTCATCGCCCACCCCCGGCCGCCCGACAACGGGACAGCCGCTGACAGAATGGGCGAAATGGCGACACCTTCTGAGCCCCCGCCCCAGCCCTGGCCGGACGGCGAGCCCCTGCACGCCGACCTCCTCGCGGCGAAGAGGCTGGTCTACGACCCGAGCGGGCTCGTGTGCACGCGGCCGGTGCCCGAGGCGGAGAGCGTCGAGTACGGGGCGCATGGGTTCACCGTGGACGGCTCCGCCGTCAGGTTCCGGGTGGCCCGGACCACCCCGACGAAGGCCGGCCAGTTCGTGACGGTGTGGAAGCGGTCCGCGGGCGGTGAGCCGATCCGGCCCTACGACTCCGTCGACCCGGTCGACCTCTTCGTCATCAGCACCCGTGACACCGGCGGCTTCGGGCAGTTCGTGTTTCCGCGGGACGTGCTCCGCGAGCGGGACATCGTGTCGACGGGCGGGTCCGGCGGGAAGCGCGCGTTCCGCGTCTATCCGCCGTGGGTGACGACGTCCGGTCGACAGGCCGGCCGTACGCAGGAGTGGCAGGTGGAGTACTTCCTGCCGGTCCGGGAGGGCGAAGCCGAAGGCGAGGGCGAGAACGAGGGCAAGAACGAGGGCGAGGCGGTCGACCCGGTCCGGTGCCGGGCGCTCTACCGCCCGTGACGGCGCCCGCCGTCAGCGGTAGTCCTCCGGGTGGCCCTGCATCCAGGTGTTGACGCGGTCGCGGGTGCCGATCAGCTCGGAGCGGTGCTTCTCCAGGTTGTCCGTGGAGATGTCGCCGTTCAGCGTCCTGCGCAGGGCGGCGATCCGGGCGATCGGCTCCTTGAAGTGGCCGGGACCCTGGGCGTCCGCCTTCATGGCCTTGTCCAGGCGGGCCAGTTCGTCGTGGACCCGGCCCAGGAAGCAGCCGCGGTCCGACGCGCCCGGGGTGCAGTTGTCGTTCAGCGTGGCCTGGAGCCCCGCGAAGGCGTCGCGTACGGCCTCCGGCCTGGTTGCGCTCCACCTCGGCCGCCTCGGCCGCCTCCGCCTCCGCACTGGCCTCGTCCGCACTGGCCTCGTCCGCCGCGCTCTGCGCCACGACGGCCTTGTCGGCGGCCTTGGACGCGGCTGCGGCGTCCACGGACGGCGCCACATACGGAACGTCACCACCCGGCCCCTGCGAGGTCCCGGCGGCCGAGCAGCCCACCAGGAACGCCCCGAGAACTACTGCCGCGACCAGGGTCGTCGCAGTGCCGCGCGACCGGAAACCCGGGCGCCGCGTCAGCCTCGGAGAGACGCCGCGTTAGCCTCGAAGACCCGGGCCACGGGCCCGGACAACACGGATGAGAAGGCGAAGGTGGCAGCGATGGCGAAAGTTCCGGCAGCGGCGGTGGCGGCGAGCGGGCTGGTCGGCGGGTACGCCGTCGCGCGGTGGACCAGGAAGCGGCCGCTGGGCGGGGTCGCCCTCGCCGCCGCGGGCACTGTCGCCGCGTACGAGTGGAACCGGCAGGCCGGGCCGCGCGCGGCCGCCGCGCTGACCACGGCGTATGTCGCCGCGTTCGCCGGTTCGCACCCGCTGGCCAAGAAGATCGGCGCCTGGCCGGCCGTCTTCGCCGTGGCGGGCGGCATGGCCGCCGCGTCGTGGGCGGTCACCCGCCGGGCCGCCTGAAGCACATACGGCAGGGGCGGGGACTCCGAAGAGCCCCCGCCCCTGCCGCTGTCCCGGCTCCGCTACGCCCCCAGCACCCACGACACCGTGTAGATCAACAGGCCCGCCAGTGCACCCACCACCGTGCCGTTGATCCGGATGAACTGCAGGTCGCGGCCGATGTTTGCCTCGATCTTCTTCGACGTCTGGCCCGCGTCCCAGCTCGCGACCGTGTCACTGATCAGCGAGGTGATCTCCGCCCGGTAGGTCGTGACGACATAGACCGCCGCGTCCTCCAGCCAGCCGTCCAGCTTCGCCCGGAGACGGCTGTCCGTCGCCAGCCGCGCCCCCAGCGCCATCAGTGAGGCCCGCGCCCGCAGCCGCAGCTCGCTCTGCTCGTCCTCCGCCGCCGCGATGATCATCGTGCGCACCGACGACCAGGCCGAGGCGATGACGTCCTGGACCTCACCGCGTCCCAGGATCTCCGACTTCAGCCGCTCCACCCTGGCCCGGGTGTCCGAGTCCGTCTGGAGGTCGTCCGCGAAGTCCGTCAGGAAGGTGTCGATCGAGGCGCGCGCCGGGTGTCCCGGCATGTCCCGCATCTCCGTGACGAAGCGCAGCAGCTCCTTGTAGACCCGCTCCCCCACCCGCTTGTCGACGAACCGCGGCGTCCAGCCCGGAGCCCCGCCCTGCACCGCGTCCATCACGGAATCGCCGTGCAGCACCAGCCAGTCGTGGGCGCGTACGCAGATCAGGTCCACCATCCTGCGGTGGCCGCCGTCGGCGACGATCTTCTCCAGCATCTTGCCGAGACCGGGCGCGACTTCCGCCGCGTTGGCCCGCCGGGTGATCGCCTCACCCACCACGGCCTGCACATCGGAATCCCGCAGCACCTTCAGCGCACCGCGCAACGCGGTCGACAGCTCGGCGGTGACCCGGTCCGCGTGCTCCGGCTCGGCCAGCCAGGCACCGAGGCGGCCACCGACACCGAGCGCGTGGATACGGCCCCGTACGACATCGCCGGAGAGAAAATTCTCGCCGACGAAGGAACCCAGAGAGGCTCCGAGCTGGTCCTTCTTGGTGGGGATAATGGCGGTGTGCGGGATCGGCAGGCCGAGCGGACGCTTGAACAGCGCCGTGACGGCGAACCAGTCGGCCAGCGCACCCACCATCCCCGCCTCGGCGGCCGCGGCGACGAAGCCCGGCCAGCCGCCCACACCCGCGTTCTTCGCCCAGGTGGCGAGTACGTACACGAGCGCGACCAGCAGAAGGAGGCCCGTGGCCGTGGTCTTCATCCGGCGCACACCGCGCCGCTTCTCCTCATCGGCCGCCGTGTACGCGAACGAGGCGAGGGGGGCAGGACGGCCACCGGGCACGGGACGGGCCGCACCCGCCACCTGCTCCCCGGCACGCCCCTGCGGCCGCGCGCCCTGTTCGCCGGCTCCGGCCCGATCGATCCGTTCCATCCGCTCCACCCGTCCGCGTACGCCTCGCCCCCGGTGTCCCGTACGCATTGTCCCTACCTGACCTACTCCCGGGCCGCACGTCAAGTCCCCGACGCCCTGCCCCATCATGGGATCAGTCCGATTGATCACGAGGAGAAACACCGCCCATGCCCAGGCGCCAGGGGTACGCCCTGCTCATCGCCCTCGTGGCGGGCACCGCCGCGCTCGCCGCCGCCGTGGCGTTCGCCGGCCCCCTGCTGTTCTCCGGCTCCGGCACCCGGCCGAAGCAGCTCGCCGTACCCGATCCGCGGTCCGTGGCCCGTACGCCCGCCGCCCCCGCCCACTCCACCGGCCTCTGGGCCGCGACCTGGACGGCGGCCCCCGTCGCCGGGGTGGTCGACTCCTACAACGGCAGCGCCCTGCACCGACGCACCATCCGTAACGTCGTACACACCAGTATCGGCGGCGACGCGGCCCGGATAACCCTCTCCAACGCCTTCGGCACCCGCCCGCTGGTCGTGGACCACGCCACCGTGAACACCCGACCCGTGACCTTCGGGGGCGCCGGCACCGTGACCGTCGCGCCGGGCGGGCAGATCGTCAGCGACCCCGTCACCGTCCCGGTCGCCGCCGACTCCGACCTCGTGGTCACCCTGCGCACCCCCACCGCCGAGGGGCCCGTCACCATCCACGAGCGCAGTCACCAGACGTCGTACGTCGACACCGCGTGGGGCACCCGGCGGACCGACGGCTGGCGCTACCTCACCGCGGTCGACGTGCACACACGGGCCGCCGGCGGAACGGTCGCCGTGATCGGCGACTCGCTCACCGCGGGCACCGGCTCCACCCTCGACACGAACAGCCGCTGGCCCGATGTGCTCGCCGACCGGCTGCACGGCCGGTACGGGGTGGCCAACGCGGGCATCGCGGGCAACCGCATCCTGCGCGACGGACGCGGCGTACGGGCGACCGCCCGCTTCGACCGCGACGTACTGGACATCGCCGGGGTGAAGACCGTCGTCATCGCGCTCGGCATCAACGATGTGCAGATGTCCCCGCAGGAGTCCGACCCGCAGCGCATCGCGGACGCCCTGCGGTCCATGACCATGCGCGCCCACGCACGCGGACTGCGGGTCGCCGGGGCGACACTGATGCCGTACGAGGGATTCCCCACCTGGACACCCGCGCGCGACGGCGTACGGGAACGGGTCAACGCGCTGATCCGGGCGGGCGGGATCTTCGACCACGTCATCGACTTCGACGCGGCGGCCCGTGACCCCTACCGCCCGACCCGGCTCCGGCCGGCGTACGACAGCGGCGACCATCTCCATCTGAACGACGCGGGCTACCGGCAGCTGGGGTCCCTGGTGGACCTCACGGCGCTGGTGCCCGACCGGCCCGAGTCCGACCAGCTCTGACGACGGGGCGCCGAAACGGCCTGCCGGCGGGGCGCCGGGGCAGAGGGCAACGGGGCGGGCGCTCCCCCGGTTCAGTCGTCGGACCGGCCCTTCTCCAGCCGGCCCCGCCCCTGCCCACGCTCCCTGTCCAGCTCCCGCAGCCGCTCCAGCTCCGCCTTCCTCAGCCGGTTCTTCTCCGCCTTGCTCCGCTTGCGCTCCACACCGACGCCACCCATCAGCGCCAGCCCGGTGATCCGCACCCGCGGGGCGTCCGGCGACGGAACCCCGTCGTCCTTCGTGCGCTCCCCGAAGCCGCCCATGATGCCGATGCCCTTGACCTCGACATTCAGCTCCGGCGGCACCGTCACCTGCATACCGCCCATGATCGTGAAACAGCGGATGACCACCTCGCGGGCCTCGAAGTTCGCCTCGCGCAGATCGATCTCACCGCCGCCCCACATGGTGAACGCGGTGAACTTCCGGCCCACCGTCCAGTTCCCCCGGCGGCCGAACCCACTCCACATCGCGAACGCGCCGCCCGATGTGGCGGGCCTGCCGATCCGGTCCGCCCACCGCATCGCCGAACCGGTCCGCGCCGGCGCCGGACCCACCGGGGCCACCGCCGCACCCGGCGCCGGAAGATCCCGGACCAGCGGCTGCAACTCCCCATGCGTACGCGCCTTGTAGGTCGCTTCGAGCCGCTGCTCGAACTCGTCCATCTCCAACCGGCCCTCGGCAACCGCCTCGCGCAGGATCTCGGCGACGCGCTCACGCTCGGCATCGGAAGCACGCATTTCCGGAAGGTCACTTGTCATACCGCGCAGCTTATTGAACGCCTACACCCTCGTCACAGCCCTACATGCCGGTCGCGGACTCATACATCTTCGCGATCACGGCCTCGATGTCCGGCTCCCGCACCGACAGGTCGACCAACGGATAGTCCGCGGCAATCCGGGCGACCAGCGGAGCGGCCGATTCCGAGGCCGGGAAGGCCAGCCACTGCCGCGGCCCCTCCACCTTCACCGTACGGACCGAGGGCGCCGACTCCAGCCGGATCGGCGGCAGTTGATGCTCCAGGTCGACCACCAGCGTCCGCTCGCTCTCGCCCACCTCATGCAGACCGGCAAGGGCGCCGTCGTACATCAGACGGCCGTGGTCGATCACCATCACACGCTTGCAGAGCTGCTCGATGTCCGTCAGATCATGGGTCGTGAGCAGCACCGTCGTACCGCGTTCGGCGTTCAGGTCCCGCAGGAATCCCCGGACCTTGGACTTGGAGACGACGTCCAGACCGATCGTCGGCTCGTCCAGGTACAACACCTCGGGATCGTGCAGCAGCGCCGCCGCGATGTCGCCACGCATCCGCTGCCCCAACGACAGCTGCCGCACGGGGACGTCCAACAGCTCACCCAGGTCGAGGAGTTCGACACAGCGATCCAGGTTCTCCCGGTAGCGCGCGTCGGGAATCCGGTACATCCGGTGCATCAGCCGGTACGAGTCGCGCAGCGGCAGGTCCCACCAGAGCGTGGTGCGCTGGCCGAACACCACACCGATCCGGTGCGCCAGCCTCGTACGCTCCCTCGAAGGGTCGATGCCCGCCACCCGCAGCCGGCCGCCGCTCGGGGTGAGGATGCCGGTCAGCATCTTGATCGTGGTCGACTTCCCCGCGCCGTTCGGGCCGATGTAACCGACCATCTCGCCACGCGCGACGCGGAAGCTGATCGAGTCGACCGCCCGGACCTGACGGCGTTCACTGCGCAGGAAACCGGTCTTGCGACGCACGTCGAAGACCTTCTCCACGTTGTCGAGCTCGATGAAGCCGGTGTTGACGCCGACATCGGTGTCGGTTCCGGAGCGGGTCTCTGTTTCCATGTCCATGTCCATGCCCTGCCTCGCTGGATGTTCCGGATCAATTTCCTGTGCTGCGGTACGCGCGCAGGCCCGAGCGCCAGGCCAGACCGGCCGGCAGCCAGAACAGCACCGCCACCACCGGGGGCAGGAACGCCACCCGGTCCGGCAGTCCCAGCGGGTACTCCCGGCCCAGCACGTACAGCGCGGGCAGCCAGTTCACGAAGGCCAGCGGCACCACGAACGTCACACCGCGCACCAGGTCCTTCGCGAAGACCGACGGCGGGTACTGGAGCAGGGTGTTCCCCCCGTACGTGAAGGCGTTCTGCACCTGGGAGGCGTCCTGCGCGATGAACTGGAACGCCGCCCCGGCCACGAACACCGCCCCGAAGATCGCCGCCCCGCTCAGCAGCATCATCGGCATCATCGCCACCTTCAACGGCGTCCATGCGATGTCCAGCGCCACCAGCGCGTACCCCAGCACCAGCACCCCCTGGACCACCCGCCCCATCCTGCGCAGCGCGAACCGGTCCGCCGCCACCTGGGCCAGCACCGGGACCGGCCGTACCAGCAGTGTGTCCAGCGTGCCGTCGCGCACCCGGCGGCCCAGCCGGTCCATCGAGCCCAGCAGCAGGTCGGCCAGACCGAACGCGGTGCCCGAAACCCCGTACAGCAGGGCGATCTCGGGCAGTGTGTAGCCGCCCAACCGGTCCACGTGCGAGAACATCAGCAGGATCGCGACGAAGTCGAAGGCGGTCGCCGCGAAGTTCCCGAACGCCGTCATGGCGAACGAGGCGCGGTACGCCATCGTCGAGCGCAGCCACATCATCGCGATCAGCCCGTACGCCCGGACACCCTCGACGAACCTCGGCCGATCGGCGAACACCGCCTCGGGCCAGTCCGCGGGCCGGCCGCCGGGGGCACTCGCCGTCCCGGCCACCTCCACCGCACCGGTCGTATCAGCCACCCTGGACCACCACCCTCCTCGTCGCCACCGACTGCACCATCCGCCCCACCGACAGCAACGCCAGCGCCCAGCCGGCCTGGAAGGCGTACGCCCGCACCAGCTCCCACCCCGGGTACTTGCCGAGGAACACATCGACCGGCACCTGGAGCAGCGACGACCACGGCAGCACCCGCGCGACATCCCCCAGCACCCCGGGGAACAGCGTCAGCGGGAGCAGCATCCCGGAGAAGAACATCCCGGCCAGCCAGGCCATCTGCGCCATCCCCGCCCCGTCCAGCAGCCAGAACGCGGAGAGCGCCACCAGATAGCGGATCCCGAAACTGACCACGACGCCCAGCGCCACCGAGACGAGGAAGGCCAGCCAGATCCCCGGCGAGGAGGGCAGCGCCAGCTCGAAGGCGAGCGATCCCACCAGCATCGGCACGATGCCGCGGCCCAGCAGATGGAACGCGGCGCGGCCCAGATCGCCCGCGAGCCACCACAGTTGGAGATCCGCGGGCCGGTAGAGATCGACCGCGATGTCGCCGGTGCGGATCCGCTCGATCAGCTCGTCCTCGAAACCGCCGCCCATCATGGAACAGGTCATCAGCAGCGCCTGCCCCAGCCAGACGTAGCTGAGCGCCTGGGACATGTCGTAACCACCGAGCTGCGGCCGCTCGTCCCACAACGCCACATAGGTGTACGCGAGGATGAACCCGAAGACGGTATTGGTGAAGACTCCCGCCGCCGTGGCGGTCCGGTAGGTGGCGTAGCGCCGGAACTGTCCCGCCGCCACCACCGCGTAAAGCCGCATCGCATACACCCCCCATCGCCCGGGTGCCCAACGGCTTTGGACACCAAAGCGCAAGACCCTAGTCCAAGGGAGACGGCCGCCGCGACCGCTTTTCGGGCGTCGATCCGGGGGCGATCCGGGGGCGATCCGGGCGTCGATCCGGGGGTCGATCCGGTGCTTATTCCGTAGAAAAGGGCACTATGGGGGAACTGACCGCGGCCGAGGAGTCTGCACGGACATGAGCGACGAGCCACAGCAGCCGAGCGGGGAACACGAACCCCGGGGCTGGGCCCCCAGGGATCCGGCTGCCCACGGCGGCGCCGGTGCGTCCGGCAGGCCGGACCGCGAAGGCGGCAGGGCGAAGAAACCCAAGCGCACCGGATGGCGCCGGGCCGTCCCCACCTGGCGGATGACCCTCGGCGCCGTCCTCCTCCTCGCCCTGCTCCTGATCGGCGGCTTCATCGCCGGGTACGAACTCGTCGACATCCCGCCCGCCAACGCCAGCGCCACCGCGCAGTCCAACGTCTACCTCTACAAGGACGGCAGCGTCCTCGCCCGCTCCGGCGAGATCAACCGGGAGAACGTCAAACTGGCCCAGGTCCCGCTCACCGTCCAGCACGCCGTCCTCGCCGCGGAGGACCGCGACTTCTACTCCGAACGGGCCGTCGACCTCAAGGCCATGACCCGCGCGGCCTGGAACACCCTCACCGGCAAGGGCAAACAGGGCGGCTCGACGATCACCCAGCAGTACGTCAAGAACTACTACCTGGGCCAGGAACAGACCGTCGTCCGCAAGGTCAAGGAGTTCTTCATCGCGGTCAAACTCAACCGCGAGGAGTCCAAGAACCAGATCCTTGAGGGCTACCTCAACACCAGCTACTTCGGCCGCAACGCCTACGGCATCCAGGCCGCCGCCCAGGCCTACTACTCCAAGGACATCGGCGAGATCACCACCGCCGAGGGCGCCTACCTCGCCTCCCTGCTCAACGCCCCCAGCGCGTACGACGTCGTCGTCCACCCGCAGAACAAGGCCGCCGCCCTCGGGCGCTGGAACTACGTACTCGACGGCATGGTCAAGGAGAAGTGGCTCGGCCCGGCCGAACGCGCCGCCATGAAGTTCCCCGTACCCGGCAAGGTCAAGCCGTCCACCGGACTCTCCGGACAGCGCGGCTACATCGTCCAGGCCGTCGAGGACTACCTCACCAGCAACAAGGTCATCGACGAGAACACCCTGGCCACCGGCGGCCACCGGATCACCACCACCCTGGAGAAGAAGAAGCAGGACGCCCTCGTCGAGGCCGTCGACGACAACGTCATGTCCCAGACCAGCCCCGACCGCAAGGCCGACCGCAACGTCCGCGTCGGCGGCGCCTCCATCGACCCCGGTACCGGCCGCGTCGTCGCCATGTACGGCGGCGTCGACTACACCAAGCAGTACGTGAACAACGCGACCCGCCGCGACTACCAGGTCGGCTCCACCTTCAAGCCCTTCGTCTTCACCTCCGCCGTCGCCAACCGCTCCACCACCCAGGACGGCCGGCGCATCACCCCCAACACCATCTACGACGGCACGAACAAACGCATGGTCCAGGGCCCCGACGGACCCACCGGCTACGCCCCCGCCAACGAGGACGACATCAGCTACGGGCCCATCACCGTGTCCACCGCCACCGACAAGTCCGTCAACGCCGTCTACGCGCAGATGGCCGAGGACGTCGGCCCCGGCGAGGTCAAGCAGACCGCCATCGACCTCGGCCTTCCCGAGAACACCCCGGACCTCACCGCGTACCCGTCCAACGCACTCGGCGTCTCCACCGCCAGCGTCCTCGACATGACCGAGGCGTACGCCACCCTCGCCAACCACGGCCGGCACGGCGCGTACGTCCTCGTCGACCGGATCAGCAAGGACGGCGAGGACCTCCAACTCCCCGACAGCGGAAACACCGAACAGGCCGTCAGCCGCGAAGCCGCCGACACCACGACCGCGATCCTCCAGAGCGTCGTCGAGGGCGGCACCGGCACCGCCGCCCAGGCCGCGGGCCGCCCCGCCGCGGGCAAGACCGGCACCGCCGAGGAGGACAAGGCGGCCTGGTTCGCCGGCTACACCCCCGACCTCACCACCGTCATCGCCGTGATGGGACAGGACCCCGAAACCGGCGTACAGAAACCGCTGTACGGAGCACTCGGACTCGCCCGCATCAACGGCGGCGGCGCGCCCGCCCAGACCTGGGCCCAGTACACCGAGGCCGCCCTGCGCGGCACCACGGCCGAGGACTTCGACCTCGAACTCGAAAGCGGCGCCGAGGAACCCGCCCCGCCCACCGGCGAGGAGACCAGCCCCGAGGGCACCACATCGCCCTCCGAAACCACCTCCGGCACCGCGCCCAGCACCCCCGGAAGCACCCCGCCCAGCAGCCCGTCGAACCCCGGAAGCAGCGAACCCGCCACCGGTGGCACGAACACCGGCAGCCCGACCTACGGCACGACGGACAACGGCGGCGCACAGAACGGCGGCGGGGACGGCGGCCCCCGCGGCGGCGACAACGGCGGCGCGGACGGGGGCGGCGGGACGGGCGCGGGCGGCCTCAACGGCGGCGGGGACGACAACAACCTCCTCCCCGGCACCCAGGGCACCCCGGCCCCGCGTCAGTGACCCGAGGTCGCCTTCAGCCCCACGACGGCGACCAGCAGCAGACAGACGAAGAAGATCCGGGCGGCGGTCACCGGCTCGTTCAGCACCACCATGCCCAGCACCGCCGCACCGGCCGCGCCGATCCCGACCCACACGCCGTACGCCGTACCGATCGGCAGCGTCCTGGCCGCATGGGACAGCATCACCATGCTCGCCACGATCCCGAGGCCGGTGAACACGCTCGGCCACAGCCGGGTGAACCCCTCGGTGTACTTCATCCCGATCGACCAGGCCACTTCCAGCAGACCGGCGACAACGAGCAGAACCCAGGCCATGACGGCACCTCCGACGAGACAGAACACGCGAACAACACAGGTGCGTCGTCTTTTCGAAGCCCGGTACGGCGCGTCTCGTCGGGGTCCCCCCACCGTAGCAAAGAACAGGCAAAAGGCCTGGTGACACCGGTCACCAGGCCTTGCACCCACAGCTGCGGACAGGGACTACAGATAAAGCCCGGTCGAATCCACCGACCCCTCGAACCGGTCCGCCGCCACCGCGTGCAGATCACGCTCGCGCATCAGCACATACGCCACACCGCGCACCTCGACCTCGGCACGGTCCTCGGGGTCGTACAGCACCCGGTCGCCGGGCTCGACCGTCCGCACGTTCTGGCCCACCGCGACCACCACGGCCCAGGCCAGCCGACGGCCGACCGCCGCCGTCGCCGGAATCAGGATGCCGCCACCGGAACGCCGCTCGCCCTCGGGCGTATCGGACCGGACCAGCACACGGTCGTGCAGCATACGGATGGGCAACTTGTCGTCGGTGTTCTCGCTCACGCCCCGCAACCTACCTGCCCGCCGCGGTTCCACGCCTCTCCGGGGTGCGCGGACCGCGGCATCAGCTCTTCCGGCGCCGCTTCGACGCCACGACCAGACCCACGACACCCGCCGCGAGCAGCGCCGCCGGAATCACCCGCTCCAGACGCGGGGCCCCGTCCTCGGACACGAACTGCGCCTTCACGTCCGACACGGCCCGGTTCACCGCGACGAACGCCCGCCCGGCCGTCCGGTCCACGGCCTCGGCGGCCTTGGCCTTCACATCACCCATGATCGTATTCGGGTGCACCCGCACCCCGATCTCATCGAGCACCACCGCAAGCTGCTCACGCCTGCTGATGATGTCCGCCTCGATCTGCGCAGGGGTCCTGGCATCCGACACTGCGCCGCCTCCGTGGTCGTCGTCCGGTAAACCTTCATCGCCAGTCTGTCAGCTCGACCGCCCACGCACCCGGCGGCACCCCTATTACGCTCGGTCCCGTACACCCCACGTGCCACCTGAGGAGAACCATGAGCGAGCGACTCCAGCCCGGCGACACCGCCCCCGCCTTCACGCTCCCCGACGCCGACGGCAACGAGATCACGCTCGCCGACCACAAGGGCCGCAAGGTCATCGTCTACTTCTACCCGGCCGCCCTCACCCCCGGCTGCACCAAGCAGGCCTGCGACTTCACCGACAACCTGGAGCTGCTCGCCGGTGCCGGATACGACGTGATCGGCGTCTCCCCCGACAAGCCCGAGAAGCTCGCCAAGTTCCGCGAGAAGGAGAACCTCAAGGTCACCCTGGTCGGCGACCCGTCCAAGGAGACCCTTGAGGCGTACGGCGCCTTCGGCGAGAAGAAGCTCTACGGCAAAACAGTGACGGGCGTCATCCGCTCCACGATCGTCGTGGACGAGGACGGCAAGGTCGAGCGCGCCCTCTACAACGTCAAGGCCACCGGCCACGTCGCCAAGATCATCAAGGACCTCGGCATCTGAGCCGAGGTTCTGCCCAGCCCCGGAATGCCCTGCACCGCTTCAGCCCCGGCCGAAGCGGTGCAGGGCATTCCGCATCTTGTCGGATATCGGACGTGACACTCCGGTAAATGACTCGTTGATCCGTACGAGGCTGCGAACACGCGGCCGGACGCGGAGGGGAACGTGGCAGTGAGCCCATACACGCGCGAGATCCTTGAGCGGGCCGCCTCGTCATCGCGGACGCTGTCCGAAGCACTGACGAAGCTCGGGGTCGATCCGAAGAGCTCGACGCGGCGATACATCGCCGATCGCATGAGGAAAATGGGTATCGCCACCGGACACTTCGAGCGTGAGGGCACACGCTGGACCAGAGAAGTCCTGGAGCCTGTGATCGCTTCCTCGACGAACATGTGCCAGGTGCTGCGGAGCCTCGGCCTTGAGGTGGTGGGTGGCCATCACGCCCATATCAGCCGCCGGGTGAAGGCCCTCGGCATCGACACATCCCACTTTGCACCGCCCTCCAGGAAGGGGGAACGAAGGCGCCGTCGCCCCGAGGAGCTTCTGGTCGACCAGAATCCGTCCCATGCCCGCCGAATACCGGGTGACCGACTCAAACGAGCCTTGGTTGCCGTCGGCGCCGAGCAGCGCTGCGCGATGTGCGGCACGGAGCCCGTCTGGCGAGGCCGGCCGCTCCCCCTCGAAGTCGATCACATCGACGGCGACTGGCGGAACAATCAAGCCCGGAATCTACGTCTCCTCTGCCCCAACTGCCACTCGACGACGGACACTTACCGCGGCCGAGGCAAGGGAGGTCGCAACTCGGCGCCGGGTAGGACGCGATGACCACCGGCACCCGATACACGCGCGAGCGGCTGGTCGAAGCAGCAGAGAAGTGCGGCAGCATCGACGAAGTCATCGCGTTCCTGGGCACACGCCCCTACGGACACCTCCGTCGGTATCTCTTCAAGCGTTTCAAGCACTTCGGCATCGACGTCTCACACTTCCGCAGCCGTGTCCACCACGGAAGCGGGCCGCGTCCCTCCAGGGCGAAGCTCGCCGAAGCCGTCGCCGCGTCCGTCTCCCTGGCAGGCACACTCCGGCTACTGGGCCTGGCCGACACCGCGGGAGCAAGGAATCGTCTGCGGCGTTGGCTGGCCGAGGACGGCCTCATCACCGCACATTTCCTGGGCCAGGGGCACCAACGGGGACGAGTCGGCCCCACCCCGCCGAAGACGCCCGAGCACGTGCTGATCAAGCACGATGGCGAACGCCGCACGAAGACCGTCCTGCTCCGTCGCGCCCTGCTGGAGATCGGTGTCCCACAGGAGTGCGCCGAGTGCGGAACCGGCACCGTGTGGCAGGGCAAGCCGATGACCCTGGAAATCGATCACATCAACGGCGACTGGAGCAACGACCGGGCCGAGAACCTCCGGTTGCTGTGCCCGAACTGTCACGCCACTACCGACACCTGGTGCCGAGGGGGCAGTACCCGAAGCACCTTTTGACGCCCTTCGCTCCCACCAACTCCGCGTAGCACGGTAACCTTGGCTTCGTTCTGCGCCCGTACGCCAACTGGTGAGCGGCGACTTTTAGGTAGTCGTGTTTGTGTCGGTTCGAGTCCGACCGGGCGCACCGAATAGCCGAGCACGCCCGGCCCTCTCAACGAGGGGCCGGGCGTCGCTGTCTCACCCCACCAGCTCCCGCACCACCGGCACCAGTGCCCGGAACGCCCTGCCCCGGTGGCTGATCGCGTTCTTCTCCGCCGGGGTCAGTTCCGCGCAGGTGCGGGTGTAGCCCTCGGGCTGGAGGATCGGGTCGTAGCCGAAGCCGTTCGTGCCGGACGGGGTGTGGCGCAGGGTGCCCGTCAGGCGGCCCTCGACGACGCGTTCCGTGCCGTCGGGGAGGGCGAGGGCGGCCGCGCAGGCGAAGTGGGCGCCGCGGTGGGCCGCGTCGATGTCGGAGAGCTGGGCCAGGAGCAGGTCCAGGTTGGCCCGGTCGTCGCCGTGGGTGCCTGCCCAGCGGGCGGAGAAGATGCCGGGGGCGCCGCCGAGCACGTCCACGCAGAGGCCGGAGTCGTCGGCGACGGCGGGGAGGCCGGTGGCCTTGGCGAGGGCGTGGGCCTTGAGGAGGGCGTTCTCGGCGAAGGTGACGCCGGTTTCCTTGACGTCGGGGACGTGCGGGTACGCGCCCGCGCCGACGAGCTCGTGGGTGAGGCCGGCGTCGGCGAGGATCGCGTGGAGTTCGGTGATCTTCCCGGCGTTGCGGGTGGCGAGGATGAGGCGGGTCATGTCACCCAGTATCGGGGGTGGTCAGGGCGTGCAGACCTTGCCGATCTCCGCGGCGGCGTCGGTGACCGGGGTGATGTCGGGGGTGGCGTCGCCCTTGTCGATGGAGTCGCGGACGTTGCCGACACCGGCCTGGAGGTCGTCGACGGCCTTGCCGAGGTCGGCGTTGTCGGTCTTGTCGCCGAGCTCGCCGAGTGACTTCTCGATCTCGTCGAGGGCTTCGGCGGCCTGTGTGGGGTCGCCGGCGGCGTTGGAGACGGCCTGCTGGAGGTTGTCGACGCTGGTGGCGATGGCGTCGGCGGTGCGGACGCAGTCCAGTGCCTTGTCGACGGCGCCGCAGCCGGACGCGGCGGTGAGGGCGAGGGCGGTCAGGGTCAGCGCGACGGTGATGCGGCGGTGGCGGGCGGCCTTGGCCATGGTGCGGTTCCTCCCCGGATGCGGATGCGCGGACGGGCGCACGGTTCGGCCCGTGCGCCCGTGTTCGTAACGACGCCTGTGGTGCGTATTTGGTTGCTTCTTTACTCGCCCGGGGTGTGGGCGAGGGCCTCGTGCTGGATGGCGGTCAGGTCCGCGCAGCCGACCGTGGCGAGGTCGAGGAGGGCGCCCAGTTCCTTGCGGTCGAAGGGGGTGGCCTCGGCGGTGCCCTGGACCTCGACGAAGCGGCCGTCGCCGGTGCAGACGACGTTCATGTCGGTCTCGGCGCGGACGTCCTCCTCGTAGCAGAGGTCGAGGAGGGGGGTGCCGTCGACGATGCCGACGCTGATCGCGGAGACGGTGTCGGTCAGCGGCTTGCGGCCGTGCTTGACGATCTTCTTCTGCTGGGCCCAGGTGACGGCGTCGGCGAGGGCGACGTAGGCGCCGGTGATGGCGGCGGTGCGGGTGCCGCCGTCGGCCTGGAGCACGTCGCAGTCCAGGACGATGGTGTTTTCGCCGAGGGCCTTGTAGTCGATGACGGCGCGCAGGGAGCGGCCGATGAGGCGGCTGATCTCGTGGGTGCGGCCGCCGATCTTGCCGCGTACGGATTCGCGGTCGCCGCGGGTGTTGGTGGAGCGGGGCAGCATGGAGTATTCGGCGGTGACCCAGCCTTCGCCGCTGCCCTTGCGCCAGCGGGGGACGCCTTCGGTGACGGAGGCGGTGCAGAAGACTTTGGTGTCGCCGAAGGAGATGAGTACGGAGCCTTCGGCGTGCTTGCTCCATCCGCGTTCGATGGTGACGGGGCGGAGCTGTTCGGGGGTGCGGCCGTCGATACGAGACATGGCGTCGACTTTATCGGGTGCGGGGGTGGCGTCCGTTCGGGTGCTGGGGCGCTCCTGCGGGGCCGCCGTCCGGGTGCGGCGCAGGCCCCGTCCGGGTGGGCGGGGCCTGTGCGGTGCCGGGCGGCCGGTTCAGTGAAGGGTTCGGCGGCCGTTCACATCATGTCTTCGATGTCGGCGGCGATGGGGTCGGCGTCGGTGCCGATGACGACCTGGATCGCGGTGCCCATCTTGACGACGCCGTGGGCTCCGGCGGCCTTGAGCGCGGCTTCGTCGACCTTGCTGGGGTCGTGGACCTCGGTGCGAAGGCGGGTGATGCAGCCTTCGATCTCGTCGATGTTCTCGATTCCGCCGAGCCCGGCGACGATCTTCTCAGCCTTGCTGGCCATGGCCTTCTCCCTGGTTCTCCACATGCGTGCGACGGCCCACCCTGGGTCCGTTTCGTCACCGTAACGCACGTTTGGCCCAGCTTCGCGAGCGGGTGGCTGGACCGTCCCCAATGATGACGATCACCGGTGCCCTGTCTTCCAGGCGGGTTACGCACCGTACCTCAATTGGTCTACACCAGTCTGCAACGACCGCCGAACGCGCCTTGTTCCGGGAGGATGCCGATGAGCTCAAGCAGCGCCGCAGTGCCGCAGAAGACGTGGTGGAACGGTTTCTTCCAGGGCCTCCAGAAGATGGGCCGCAGCCTCCAGCTCCCGATCGCCGTACTGCCGGCGGCCGGCATTCTCAACCGGTTGGGCCAGCCGGACGTATTCGGCGACGAGGGCCTGGGCTGGAACAACATCGCCAAGGTGTTCGCGGCCGCGGGCGGCGCGCTGCTCGACTCGGGGCTCGGCCTTCCGCTGCTGTTCTGCGTCGGGGTCGCGATCGGCATGGCGAAGAAGTCGGACGGTTCGACCGCGCTCGCCGCGGTGGCCGGCTTCCTCGTCTATTACGCGGTGCTGCACGCCTTCCCGGTGGATTGCGCCCCGGGTTCGACGTTCACTTCGGGCGGCACCTGGTTCGGCACCTGTGTGACCGGCGACGCCAAGGTCACGGCCGCCGAGTACCAGAATCCCGGGGTGTTCGGCGGCATCGTGATGGGCCTGCTGTCCGCCTGGTTCTGGCAGCGGTACCACCGGGTCAAGCTGGTGGACTGGCTGGGCTTCTTCAACGGCCGCCGGCTCGTCCCGATCATCATGGCGTTCGTCGGCCTCCTCTTCGCGGGGCTGTGCGCCTGGCTGTGGCAGCCGATCGGTGACGGTCTGACCAGCTTCTCCAAGTGGCTGGTGGATCTGGACTGGGTGGGCTCCGGCATCTTCGGTATCGCCAACCGCGCGTTGCTGGTCATCGGCCTCCACCAGTTCCTGAACACCTTCGTCTGGTTCCAGTTCGGCGACTTCACCAAGCCGGACGGCACGGTCGTGCACGGTGACATCAACCGGTTCCTGGCGGGCGACCCGACGGCCGGCCAGTTCACCTCCGGCTTCTTCCCGATCATGATGTTCGCCCTCCCCGCGGCGGCGCTGGCGATCTACCACTGCGCCAAGCCGCATCGCCGCAAGGCGGTCGGCGGCATGATGCTGTCGGTCGGCCTGACCTCGTTCGTCACGGGGATCACCGAGCCGATCGAGTACTCGTTCCTCTTCGTCGCGCCGCTGCTGTACGGGATCCACGCGGTGCTCACCGGTGTCTCGATGGCGGTGACGTGGGCGCTCGGGGTGAAGGACGGCTTCAGCTTCTCGGCGGGGCTGATCGACTACGTCATCAACTGGAGTCTGGCGACCAAGCCATGGCTGATCATTCCGATCGGCCTGGCCTTCGCCGTCATTTACTACGTGATCTTCCGGATCGCGATCACCAGGTTCAATCTCCAGACGCCGGGCCGCGAGCCCGACGAGCTGGAGGAGGAGATCGAGAGGAACCTCACGAAATAGCACGTGGGCGGGCCCCCGTCCCGCCCGGAGCAGGCTTTCCAAGGCCCTCGGACCCCAGGTGGTCCGGGGGTCTTCGGCATGTCACCGAGCGTGGGTGATAGCTCATGCGAAGTAGTCGGAATTTGCAGGTTCCTTATCCAGCGCTCACCGTGCTACAACTGGTCTACACCACTGAGTGGTCCAGACCACGTGGCGCTCTGCCGCGTTTTTCGAGTCGCCGCCTTTCCCCCCCGTCAACGACCTGGGCGGCGCCTTGTCCCATGGAGGAAGTTGATGTCCACGGCAGACACCGCACCCGCGGTCACCAAGAAGAAGGGCGCCGGCGTGATGTCGGTCATGCAGCGCATCGGCCGCAGCCTCATGCTGCCGGTCGCGGTGCTGCCCGCCGCCGCACTGCTGGTCCGGCTCGGCCACGACGACATGCTCGGCAGGGCCTCGTTCCCCGGCTTCGTCACCAAGATCGCGAGCTTCATGGACGCGGGCGGCAACGCGATCCTCGACAACATGGCGCTGCTGTTCGCCGTCGGCATCGCGATCGGCTTCGCGAAGAAGTCGGACGGTTCGACCGCGCTCGCGGCCGTCACCGGCTACCTGGTCTTCCAGAAGGTGCTCGCCACCTTCACCGACAGCAACCTTCCGCAGGTCGCGACGGTGGTCGACGGCAAGATAGTCATGACGGACGCCCCCGTGGACGCCAAGGTCCTCGGCGGTGTGGTGATGGGCATCGTCGTCGCGCTGCTCTACCAGAAGTTCTACCGGACGAAGCTGCCCGCCTGGGCCGGCTTCTTCGGCGGCCGCCGCCTGGTCCCGATCCTCTCCGCCTTCGCGGGCCTGCTCATCGGCATCGTCTTCGGCTACATCTGGCCGGTGCTCGGCACCGGGCTGCACAACTTCGGCGAGTGGCTGGTCGGTTCCGGCGCGGTCGGCGCGGGCATCTTCGGCGTCGCCAACCGTGCGCTGATCCCCGTCGGCATGCACCACCTGCTGAACTCGTTCCCGTGGTTCCAGGCCGGTGAGTACCACGGCAAGAGCGGCGACATCAACCGCTTCCTGGCCGGTGACCCGACGGCCGGACAGTTCATGACCGGCTTCTTCCCGATCATGATGTTCGCCCTCCCGGCCGCCTGCCTCGCGATCGTGCACTGCGCCCGCCCGGAGCGCCGCAAGGTCGTCGGCGGCATGATGTTCTCGCTCGCGCTCACCGCCTTCGTGACCGGTGTCACCGAGCCGATCGAGTTCACGTTCATGTTCATCGCCCCGGTGCTGTACGCGATCCACGCGGTGCTCACCGGTGTCTCCATGGCCCTCACCTGGGGGCTCGGCATGAAGGACGGCTTCGGCTTCTCGGCGGGTGCCGTCGACTTCTTCCTGAACCTCGGCATCGCGAGCAAGCCATGGATGCTGGTGCTGGTCGGCCTCTGCTTCGCGGTGGTCTACTACGCGGTCTTCCGCTTCGCGATCACCAAGTTCAACCTGCCCACTCCGGGCCGTGAGTCCGACGCGGAGCTCGCCGAGCTGCTCAAGGCCGAGGCGAAGTAACCCTCGCCCGCCGCACGATGAAGCCCTCACCTCCCACGGCGGGAGGTGAGGGCTTCATCGTGTCAGCGACGCGGCACACCAAGGCGGTACACCTGGCTCTCGTACGCCGCTGGGGTCTGTCCGACCCTGATCCGCCGGCCAGACCCTAGACCTCGTACACCGCGCCCGGCACCGCCACGTCCGCCGGTCCGTCGAAGACCACGCGGGCGTCGGCCAGGTTGCGGTCGGCGTCGGTCCACGGCGGGATGTGGGTCAGGACCAGGCGCCCCACGCCGGCGCGGGCGGCGGTCTCGCCCGCCTCGCGGCCATTGAGGTGGAGGTCCGGGATGTCCTCCTTGCCGTGGACGAACGACGCTTCGCACAGGAACAGGTCGACGCCCTCGGCGAGTTCGTCCAGGGCGTCGCAGGTCCCCGTGTCGCCGGAGTACGCCAGCGAGCGGCCGCCGTGCTCGATCCGGATCGCGAAGGTGTCGACGGGGTGGCAGACCTTCTCCGTACGGACCGCGAAGGGGCCGATCTCGAACGATCCCGGCTTCAGCGTGTGGAAGTCGAAGACCTCGCTCATCGCGTGCTCGGACGGGGTGTCGGCGTGGGCGGTGGTCAGCCGCTGTTCGGTGCCTTCGGGCCCGTAGACCGGGAGGGGGGCGGGACGGCCGCCGTCGTGCCGGTAGTAGCGGACGACGAAGTACGCGCACATGTCGATGCAGTGATCGGCATGGAGGTGACTGAGGAAGATGGCGTCGAGGTCGTAGAGACCGACATGGCGCTGCAGCTCACCGAGGGCGCCGTTGCCCATGTCGAGGAGCAGCCTGAAGCCGTCGGCCTCTACGAGGTAGCTCGAACACGCTGATCCCGCGGACGGGAACGAGCCGGAGCAGCCGACGACGGTGAGCTTCATGGAGCGTGAACCTCCGAGACGTGGGAACGGGGAGGGTTCGTGCGGTCTGTTGAGCGGTTCGTCGAGCGTAAAGCGCGAAACAGCCGGTCGCTCCTCCACGGCCGTCCGTTGTGGGGGAACTCACCTGCGCTGTCACCGGTTCGATGGAAGCGGTGGGGACGCCGGTACGGTCGGGGCATGGACATGTCCTGGTGGTGGATCGCGCTCGTTCTTGTCGTGCTGCTCGCGCTCGTCGCCGCGGTCGCCGATGGCCGGGGGCGGGGCGGGCGCGGGCCCCGTGGACGTTCCCGCGGGACGGCGGGGACGCGCTCCGGTGGGCGTCCGGGCGGGCGGAC